>SKLK01000126.1 GCA_007123265.1 Kiritimatiellia bacterium | reverse complement strand
GGTCCTGCCCGTAGAAGCCGTCAGGTTGAGAACGATTTGCTGCGCCGTCCGGCGATGCGTGAATTTCTTGCTGACTATGTAAAAGTCAAGTTGGTGACGCCCACGGATCCCGAAACGAATACCTTGGTCGAGGAGACGTTTCGCGTCCGTTTTGGGCCACGCTTATTCGTGGTTCGCCCTGGCGGCTTTATGATTCAGGTCGGCTTATTCGACCGGGACGGTGATCGCCGCGAACTTCGTTCAATCGAGGATATCCAGGAGCGCATCCGCGCAGCCGGGACCCCGCGCTCATAGATGTGAGCCGGGGGCCACGTCTGTAGGTGCCCTTCAAGAGATAAGATGAAGCGCGTTTCTCCATTTTGGGCGATGTGTGTGCTTGGATTAATCAGGGCAGTACCACGCGATAGTGCCGATAGGGCTCGTTGATCCACTCGGTATCCGTGATCGTTACCCAGTTGGTTCCGGCAGGCACCGTATCGTTTTCAAGAGGAATCCAAACACTTTCGGTGAGGTCCGGGCTGACTTCGACTGCGTATTCCGAGCCTTCACTGATGCTGAATCGGAAAGTGAATCCGGTAGGCTCCACACCTGCCAAAACGACTTCCGGCCAGATCGCAGTTGGTTGCCCGCCCCACGAGTCACCATCCGCCGGCCAGCCGTCGGCATGAATTCGGCGATAGATCGTCGCTGGAGAATGATTGAAAGTATTCGAATCCACTGTGGGTGCATCGCCATGAAAGAAGATGCTCGCAAGGCTGGAATTGAAAGCGAACACGTAGCCGGCAATATCTTCGATGCCGGCCCCGATTACGACGCTGAGCAGGTTCGCACAATTAGCGAAAGCCCATTCGTCAATAGATTGGACACTATCCGGAATGGTGACATCGGTCAGTTTACTGCCCGCAATAAAAGCGCCCTCTCCAATAAAAGTCACGCTGTTGCCTATGACTAAATTCGTAAGGCTCGAGCAATGCGCAAAGGCATAGTTATCAATGGTGCTCACACCGTTTCCGATAATTATACTTCCCATACTGCTGCACCCCGAAAAGGCAGACGTTCCGATGGAGAGAACGCTGTCGGGAATCGTCACATGTGTCAGGCTGGTGCAATCCCTGAACGCCTGATTTCCGATGGAGGTCACGGTGCTTCCGAACGCTACGCTGGTCAGATTGGTACATCCGTAAAACGCAGATTCGCCAATCGATTGGAGGCTGTCGGGTAGGTCGATTTCTTCGAGACTGCGACATTGGAAAAACGCATGCTCCCCAATTGTGGTGAGGCTGTTGCCGAACGTCACAGTGACTAGATTCGAGCAATTGCGGAAGGCGTATGGCTCGATTGAGAGCAAGCTGTGGGGAAGCGTTACATGCTGTAGTCCGAGTTCGCCTGCAAACGCCCAATTGTTGATCGCGGTTACCGGATACTCCTCGATGGTTTCGGGGATGACCAGATTCGAGGGCGGCTCCCCCTCATACCCCGTAATCGTGACCTCATTATTGGCTACGACATAGTCAAGCCCGCCGAACGCCACCGAGGCCGTCAAGGCCATTAACGTCATCACATAGATCGATCGTAGCAGTCTCATCTTATTCTCCCCAGTTTCCCGTAACACTGTTTATATTTTTTATCATCACTGCAGTCCTAAGGGATCTCAACGGCAATTCCATACACTCGTCCCGGCCCAACGTTGGTGTCGGTTAAGCTGTCCGCGCCGACACCGCCGGGAATACGGTGTTGACCCGGAACGTTGGTCCATGGTCCGTCAACCAAATCCTCTGTATACAGCAAGGTGTATACGCGATCGCTTGAACTGGGCGCGAAAATCACCGTGAACGGGGAACTCTGCATTGCATCGATGACACGCGGATAAAATAATACAGAGAGGACTTGAGTGCATGACGGATCTCCTTTTTGACCCCTGCAGGGCTGAAGCCATGAGGGTGGTTTGCATTGGATTTCGGTACCGCAGACAGCGCAGGGCGAAAGGGCCGATGGGGTAGGGCAATGAGACGAACTGGCCCCGAATGGATACAGCGGAAACGCACACCCCAAATGACCATATGCGCAAGTTTCGGCCATGGTGCTATCTCCATTGCAAGTAAAGCGCACGTATTCCAACTAAATAGAATCATTACATGTCGCGAAAACTTTATGAATCAGGGCATCCTTCTTTTTATTATAAGGGATACCATGTGCTGCCTGTTCTTTCTTGTGGATTCTTTCTCCGATGGCTATGGTAATTTGAGTAGGTGTAAGTGATCGAGTTGAGGGGTGAGCACCTGTTCAAAGTGAGTCCTTAGTTGGCTGTTGTCAGGGAGACGCTCATGAGGTTCACGTTCGAGTGCGAGAAGTGTGGAGTTGAGCTTGAAGGCGACTCTAGTTTAAGTGGCACATCGGTGGATTGCCCGGAGTGCAATCAGCCTGTAACAGTTCCAAAAGCCTGGATTGGGCCTGGGGTCATCATCGGTGGCTTCAAGGTAAAGAAACTGCTTGGCTGCGGTGCCATGGGTGCCGTTTATCTTGCGCACCAAACCTCTATGGACCGCGATGTCGCGCTCAAGATTCTTCCCCCCAACTTTTACAAGGACAAGGATCGACTAGCGATGTTTCAGGAGGAGGTTCGGCTGCAGGCCAAGCTCGAACATCCAAATATCGTCACCGCGCACGATTCTGGAGTAGATGACGGCATCTATTATCTGGCCATGGTCTATCTTCCCGAGTCGCTCAGTGCAAAACTGGAGCGGGAAGGGGTACTTTCAGAACAGGAGGCCCTGAGCATTGTCCATCGGATTGCCGGCGCATTGGCGTATGCATGGGAGCGGCATCGGCTTTTGCATCGGGATATCAAGCCCGACAATATCATGCTGGATGAGGATGGGAATCCGCGGCTTACCGATCTGGGACTTTCCAAGAGTATGGCGCTTGCGGACGAGCAAACCGAAGACGAATGGTTGGCGGGAACGCCGAACTACATGAGTCCCGAACAAGCGGCGGGTGTGCGAGACATAGACTTTCGCTCGGATATTTATTCGCTGGGCGCAACCCTGTATCATCTACTCACCGGTGTGGTTCCCTTCGAGGGCACAGATTCAGAAGAGATCTTCAAGAAACAGACGACTGAGCCATTGACCGATCCGCGCGACCTGAACAAAAACGTGTCGGATGAATGCGTGGAGCTGCTTGCGCTGATGTTGGCGCTGGACCGGAATGATCGGCATGCAAGCTGGAATACATTGATCGGGGATATGCAACGGGTCATGGCCGGTGAACATCCCTCCAAGAAACCGTTGGACGAGCATGAATCGGTGATGCTGAAAGTCTGTGAGCTGGAACACCGTCATCTGGTCTTGAGAAAGTCCGTAGCCCGACGACTGCGCGAGCGGGCGCGGGTACAAGGGCGAAAATCACACAAGCTGCGTAACGCATTCGCGGTCTTGTTTTTTCTTGCAGTGCTTGGGGTTGGAGCCTGGATCGTGCTGTGGGGCGTGCCTTGGGAAGAACAGGATGTAGCTACATTATCTGAAACCGGGGAAGAAGTTGAGGGCGCGCAGATCGATGCAGAAATTGCGGAAGCCCGGACGATCGAATTCCAGCGGATCCTTGACGAAGCCCGCGCGTATGAGGAGCTCCAGCCCAGCGATTATACCGGGGCCATTCACCGGTATGAGGAGATCGCTCGACAGGGGGAAGACACGGAATTTGCCGCGATCGCCGCCGAGGAACTGCAGCGTCTTATCGGTGCCCGACAGCAGGCCATGGACGAGGTTATCGCCGAGCTGAGTGCCAGTGCTGAAGCATCGGTTGCAGATGGAATGGCCGATGAAGCCATCGCGCGGCTCTTGGCCTATGACGGGCCGCTTGCAGCAGAGACGGATGAGCAGCGGGTCGATTTGGCCGGGCGAATCACGCGGCGGATGGAGGAAGCGGAACGTATCCGGCAACAACAACTGGAGGCGGCCCAAGTACGCTTGGCCGACTTGGTTTCATCGGTGGCAGAGGATCTGATTGAGATGAATTTCGATCAAGCGGCAAACCGTGTTCGCATAGATCAGACCGAGGAAGACTGGGCACTGGTGAAAGCGGAACTAGGCACGCTGGTGGAGTTGGTCGAGGCGGTCTCTTCCGTTCCGCAGTTTATGCTGCGCTCATTGCGCGCAGATCGCGGGAGAGAAGTGACGATACGGTTGCAATCGGGGCCGCAGTTGCTGACCATTCGATCCGTTGGTCGCGACGGTCGCATCCGTGCGCAACGACGCTTTGAGGGTGTTGCCGGATTTCTTGAACAAACCTTTCGAGTCGAAGATCTGGCCATCCAGGAATGGTTTGACCGCTTGGGCCCGGATCCCGCTCCGGATCGCGATATTATGCGAGGCCTGCTGCTTAACCAAGTACAGAATACCGAGGTTGCCATGCGATTTTTCCAGCGCGCTGACAATCTCCTTGCGGACGAGTTAATTAAGCACTTGGGACAAGAGGTTATTGGTGTACGAGAGCAAGCGGCAACGGCCGCTTTTGCGAGCGTGTTACGGGCCGCTAATCTGCCGCCCGGAACGCCTGCGACAGAGGACGTGATCCGCCAGATACGACGCACGGCCTATCCGGCTGCACATGTTGTTCGTATACGGAACGCAGCCGAGCGTTTTCGGAAGGAATACGGGGATACGGAGCACGCGGTCCAGGTGAACCGACTGCTGGGCGCGCTGGAACGGGTGGATACCGTGCCGCGCGAAGTCGCGGAAGAGGTGCTGGAGCGGGCTGTGAGAAGGTTGCGGGCGGATAATCCGGCAGTCGAAGAGCTCTCTGTATCATATGCCACGACCGACGACGGAGTCGAAATGGACCTGTCCGGGAATCCCGGGTTGGTCACGCTTACTGGATTGGAAAGGCTGCCGTTACGAAAACTTGATCTATCCAAGACGGGGGTGCGCGATTTGCGGCCGTTGCGCATGATGCCTTTACGGGAACTGAACCTTGCCGGGAGCGCGGTGGAGGACATTCAGATCCTGCGGGGCATGCCGCTCGAAGTTTTGAACTTGAGCGATTGCAATGTCCATAACATTCGGCCTCTTGAAGGCGCGCCGCTCCGGGAACTGGACCTCACCAGAACTCCGGTAAATATGATCACGGTGTTGTCCGGCATGCCGCTGAATACACTGTTACTATATCGCACACGGGTAACCGATTTTCGCCCCTTGGAGGGGATGCCTCTTAAAGTGCTACTGGTTGCACGGACAAGGATTTCGGACCTGAGCTTCCTGCGCGGCACGGAACTGGAGTACTTATATGCTTGGGGCACGGCCATTCATGATCTCTCCCCACTGGAAGGCCTGCCGTTGAGGAACATCGCGATAGGAGAAACGCGTGTTACCGATCTCTCGCCGCTGAAGAGTATGCCGCTCCTTGAAAGCTTATCGATCGCATCCACGCGGGTCACGGATCTCTCGCCCCTGCGCGGCCTTCCATTGCGTCGTCTGGATATCGATCGCACTTCCATTTCCGACCTCTCTCCCTTGACGGGCATGTCATTGACCAGGATAAGAGCGGAGGAAGCACGTCAACTTATGGATTTGACGCCGCTTGCGGGCATGACGACGCTGGAGCATTTTTACATCACATGGCCGGATATAATTCGCATTATGAACCCGACGCTGCGCGCGCTCCAAGATGGGCAATACGACTCGGCCGCGCAACAAGCACTTACCATGGCCGTTGCGCTGGAAGGCGTCCCAGCCTTTGAGAATACCGTCCGCCTGCTGAGGGACATGGGGGAAGAGCATATCCCAGCCATACAGGCGGCCGCGCCGGATACGATTCGCGATACGGCAAAAGCGTTTGGACGTTTCCGCTATGCCTTGGGTCCGGGTTGCGCAGATTACAACACGGCATTGGCATTCAGCCGTTCGGTAGGGGGCACCTTGGCCTCCGTCACTACCTACGGGGAGCGAGACTGGCTTGTTGAAAAATTCGGACTTTACGGCATCCCCCTACGGTTGGGCGGGTCGGATGCACGGCAAGAGGGCAACTGGCAATGGTCGAGTGGGGAGCCGTGGCATTACCAAGCATGGCTTCCCGGGCAGCCGGATGGGGGAACACGCCAGAACTCGCTGGTCATGCTCTGGCACGGATTATGGGACGATACCGAATGTGATCATGCTTTGCCGTACCTGATCCAATGGGAAGAGCTGGAGCCCGGATATGTCGAACAATTGCCGGATGAAGCATTCTCGGCTTCATCGGTGCTTCGCAGTGAACATTTCGCGCCGCATCTCGCTTCACTGGCCCGCTTTAGCTCGACCGATAGCGCCTCTAATTGGGAGCCGGCCGTGCACGATATTCATCAGTGGATTCAGGTGGACCTCGGCCAAGTCAGGCCGATTGGTGGCGTGGGCACGCTCGGCCGTGGTCCTCAGGGCCAGACATGGAATCAATATGTGACGCGCTACGAGCTCCAAGGCAGCCTGTGTGGGAACGCGTGGGAGACCATTTTGAGTCCCGAGGGCGAGAAGGAGTTCGTCGGCAACGCTGATCGTAACACCCCAAAAATTCACCTCTTTCCGCGCGAAATGCGGTACCGGTATATCCGCTTTCTGCCCCGCGATTGGCATTCATCCATTCATATGCGGATCGAAGTGTATCCCCCCACAAAATGAGCATCCTGTTTAGAAGGACCCTTTACACTTGTGACCTTTGAACCTGTGGGTTGATCGTGGGACGGCAATCCGCTAACGTTCTCACATGATTCGTCCTGATCCAGATCAAATTGCCCGCTTTGCGGCGTTGTTGCCGCAATTGGGTAGCGTAAAGGCTTTCGATTTTTGTGCCGACGGCGGTGGCGGTCTTTTCCCTCTCGCGAGTGCGCGCGGCGCCTTGGAATCATTCTTTCTCAATGCGGCGCATCAGTTTGGATTTTGGTATGCGCGCGATGGGCGGTATGAGCGGGGGCCACAGGGTCGGCCACAGGGTCCCGGCCACAGGGTCGGTGATTAAGTTATAAGATAGTGCTTGATTGGTAAGCGTCACGCCAAGCCTCCCTATGACGCGGGTCATAGGGATATGTCTCTGACACCTATGATGCGATGGCGGGTTG
>SKLK01000220.1 GCA_007123265.1 Kiritimatiellia bacterium | reverse complement strand
TCCATTCACCAGCCAGTTCAGGGTGTTGGTCACGGATTCCGTCGTGACCTCACGATTGAAACGCGCATAGACGATTTCGCCATCGACCTTACCCAACACATCGATCAGGAATGGCGGATTTTCGCCCATGGAGAAATTATCCGGCAAACCATCACCTGCGGTGTCAATCGGAATATCGATGTATAGGGAGGTCGTAATCAGGTTGAGATTGGTATTGAAGTGCGTTCCATCATGTGGGGGAATCGTGTCAGGAGAACTGGCGGAATTGGAAAAATCATTATTGTGCACATTCGCAAAGACGCGGATCACAGCATTTGTCGGCACGATCTGGCCATCACCGACGATACCGAACCGTCCATCCTCCGTATAGATTTCGGACCAGGGAATACGCGCTTCCAACCCTTTCAACCGGCAATCGCTGTCGTCAGCGAGGATCACCATATCCACGTCCGATCCTTGGGGTGTGGCACCGTTCCCGGCAGAAAAAATTAAGTCCACGTTGTTGGTATCCGGCGTATCCACGCCATCATATCGAATTCGTAGGATATCATTGAAGAAGCCTTCGCTAGCGATCATGTAGTCGAGACCGAACTCAATCCCGCTGGCGTCCGCCGCTTGCCAGCCCACAGCGTTAAAGCCGATGTGAGCCGGTTGTGTGTCCGCCCAGTTTGTGGTGGAGGTAGCGCCCGTTGCTTCGCCTGGATCCACATCCAGCATGACTACCAACTTGTTCCCGAATTGCCAACCTTGCAACGCCACATACAGATACGTGTCATCCCAGGTCACATACAAGTTGGTGATGGTGCCCACATCGCCCCAGGCACTTTCACCGATGAAGGTGCCCCGCAAGTCGTCAGCCGTGTATTCGATCGGCCGCCCGTCGAGTACCACATCGTGGTTGAACGGACTGGCATAAACAGACACCCCTGCGAACCCCAGCAGGACTAAAAGATGAAACGTTTTACTTTTTACCATCTGGCCACCTCGTCTGATTGAACTTTGGTCACACTGCTATAGTTGCACAGGTGATAACAGAGGCGTCATCACCTATGCCGTTCTGATACCCACACACGTAAGGCAGTATACACAGGAACGCGGAAATGGTAAGCCCGTAATTGCGAAATCTTCTTCTGGACGGATAGCAGAGCCCCACACTTATCGAAGTGTGGACCGATGGGCTCGGGTGGAAACATGGTCCGAGGGAATCTGAAACTTTTCCCCGAATAGTGAAGATGCGGAGGCCGCGCGGATGCGCTACCGACTCAGACGCAAGCCACGCCGGATGAAGGTGGGCAAATCCAAATCCTCGCCGTCCATAACGGTGGGTTCCACATTCTTGAATCGGCCTTTGGAAATGGTCGGCAATTCGAGTTCCGGCTGCTCAATACGTTTGGGGCCCCGTTGTGCCGACGGACGCGCAGGCGCTACCTTCACCGGTGCCTTCGTTTCCCGCACAGGCGCGCGCTCGGCCGGAGCGGCGGCGGGATCACCAATCAAAAGCAACACGCCCATGTGTTGCCGCGCGTGCTCATCCAGTCCCACCCCCATGACGCGATGGGCATTGGCATGCACCTCAGCGGTAATGCCATGCACCACGGACTGCACATCGGCCAAGGCTAAATCGGTGCTGCCCAATACCCCGATCAGCAGACTACCGCACGATTTCAGCGCCTCTTCCTGCTGAATGGCCGGATGGGCCTGCAAACGACTCAATACCAACGGAGCCCGGCTCGCGCCACTGGCCTCGGCATAGACAAACCGACACGCACCCTGACTGTGCTCGAGCATGTTCTTGAGGTTGATGAAATCCAAATTGATCAAATTCCGCTGACCCAACAAGGTCCAAATCAATCGCAACCCATCGGCCAATTGGTCCAAGGCCACTCGGAACGCCTCCTCGATCGGTCGCTGGTCATGAGGCGGCATGCACAAATATTCGTTCGGCAAGGTGACCAAGGCTTGGCCGGCTTCCCGCAGCCGACTCACGGCCGCCTCGGCTTCCTGAGCACGTTCTTTGCCCTCAAAATTAAACGGTAACGTGGCCACCGTGATCACCAATGCACCTTCGTCCCGGGCCGTTTGCGCTATTACCGGCGCCGCACCGGAACCCAAGCCGCCCCCTAGCCCAGCCAGCAAAATCACCAAATCCGAATGCGTGAAGACTTCGCGAAGTTTGACGAAATCATTAATCGCGGCACGGCGCCCCAAATCACTGTCCCCACCGGTGCTGTGGCCTTGCGTTAATGGAACGCCAATCTGAATTTGGCGGGGGGCATGACACTGGTCGAGCACAGATTGATCGGAATCGATCGCCACGCAGTCCATGAAGTCGGCGGTGGACCCGTGCAAGGCATCGATCGCATTCACCCCCATCCCGCCGACACCCACCAACAATACACGGGCGGGCAAGCGGATTTTCCCAGGTTGTGCAGATTCGCTCATCGACGGAAGATCCTTCCCAACATATCGAATAAGCCACCGGACCGCCCATCCCGCGCGGGTTGCCGCATCCCGTAGCGAAGCATGCCAACCGTGACCGCATATTCCGGACCCTCGGTCGCCGTGGCGATACCACTCACATTGCGTGGCCGCCCGATCACACAGGGCATGTGCAGCACGGAACTGGCAAACTCCTCCATATTCTTTAAGTGCGCACCGCCACCGGTAAGGATGGCCCCTGCCCCCATGACGTTGTGCAAGTTGTTCCGCACCAATTGGGTATGAACCATCTGCAACGTCTCCTCGACACGGGCGCTAATGATTGCGTTCACGTCGTGATAGCGCACGGTGCGCCCGGCAAACCCGCCAGACGGTTGAATGGTGACGGGCTGATCCGGCACGCGTGCGCCGGGCAGGCCCACTCCCATGTCGACCTTGAGTTTTTCCGCCGTGGCGGACGGAATGCGCAGGACCATGGACAAGTCGTTGGTGATATGGTCTCCGCCCACACCAATCGAACCGGCCAAGGCAATGCATCGATTCGCATACACGACGTAATCGGTGGTGCCACCGCCCAAGTCCAGTACCAGGCAACCACTTTCCTTCTGTTCCGGCGTCAGCACCGCCAAGGCCGCCGCCAAACCGCCAAAGGCGCTCTCCACAATATCCACACCGGCGCTACTAACGACTTTCAGCACATTGAGGATCCGGTTCCGCACGCCATGCAAAATCAACATGGACACCGCCAACCGCGCCCCGACCATTCCTTCCGGATTAATTACGCCTTGCTGGTCATCAACAAAAAACTGTTGATGAATGGAGTGCAGGGTCATGCGCTCAGGCGGCAAACTAACGGCGCGTGCCGACTCCATCACGGTCTGCATGTCCGCCTCGGTGATTTCGCTGTCGGCCGGGATAATTGGCGTGGTGCCGCGACTGATCGCCCCTTGAATATGGCCGCCGGTCAGCGCCACCAGCGCTTGATTGATCGTCACCTTACTCTGCTCCTCGGCCATGTTCAGCGCCTGCTGCACACACACCAAGGCATTATCGAAATCTGTAATTTCGCCCTTTCGCACCCCGCGCGAGGCACACTCACCCACCCCGGTAATCATCAAATACCCGTCCTCGCGCTCTTCGCCGACCAAGGCGCGCACGCGCGACGTACCAATTTCCAATCCAACGATAGGGGGGCTGGCCATACGACTCTTTATGATCCTGTTGCTATGTTTAATAGGTCACTGCGGCGGGAATATGGGCTTGGCCCGTCATGTTAATGCGCCGAGCCACCCGGCCTTCACGACGATGGGTCTGAACAATTTCCGCCAATTCCAACAGCCGTGGCTCGATGTATTGGCGATTCATAAGCACCTCTTCGCCACTATGCAGATGCAGTCGCAGGTTTTCGTCATGGCTGATATCGATTTCGCGGACCGACACATAATTGCTAATCTGCGTTTGTCGGGCCAGTTGCAGGACATACAAGGCGTCGACAAAATCGCTATGCCGCAAATAGGCGCCCGGCCGCAAACCATCGGCGCGCGCCCCGCGAATCACCGGCAGATTGGGGCGCAGAGAGGTATGCCCCAGCACATACCCATTCTCATCCACCGCCATCGGAATGGCCCGCGGTTGCTCAAGCCGGGCAATGGCCAGCCGTTCATGCACCCGGATCACCAATGTCCCAGGCAACTTGCGCCGCACCACCGCAGACTCAATCACCGGAATCGATTCCAACCGTTGCTGCACCTCTCGCATGTTCACTTCAAACAGGTTTTTCACCTCATCCAAATCCGCGTACTGGCGAATATGGGTCGCCGAAAGCACGGGGCCGTCCGAGGCAAAGTCCCATTCGCGAATCAAGTACTTATCGTTCTGCGCGAAGAGGGACGCCCGCGCGGTCTCCACGCTAATCCAGAGCACCCAGCCAAAGCCACCGATCACCACCAACAACAGCAACACCGTCGCCACGCGCTTACGGCGCTCGGCATTGCGCTCCCGCGTTCGCGCGCTGACGGTGATCGGCCGCGACTTGCGCGTCGGCCGCTTCCGCCCCCGCTTTGGGCGCTTATCGGTTAGTATGCCATCCATCCACATCTCAATACTCGTTATTGACGACCGCTGATCCTTTCAGGCGAGCCGCGCGCATCACGGTATCGCATAGGCGCTCGAAGGACAAGCCCGCAGCCTGCGCCGCCTTCGGCAACAGGCTGGTCGCAGTAAAACCCGGGATCGTATTCACTTCCAAGATAAACAATTCATTCGCGGAATTCATGCGAAAATCAACCCGCCCCAAGTCCGTGCAGCCCAGCACATCAAACGCCGCCAGCGCCAACCGGCGACAATGCTCCGCCACCGGACCGGGAACCGGCGCCGGCACATGATACGTGGTCACCCCCGCCGTATATTTGGCCCGGTAATCGTAGTTTCCTTGCGGCGCACAAATTTCCAGTACCGGCAGCGCCTCCCCTGCCACAACACCCACCGTCAACTCCCGGCCGGGAATGAAGGTCTCGACGATCAGCTCCTGATCATACTTTGCGGCATCCGCAACGGCGTCGGCCCAATCCTCCGCGTGCCTCACCACATGAATACCCACACTGGACCCTTGCCGCACCGGTTTAACCACCGCCGGCAACGGCCCGTTCAACGGCTCATCCGGCCGCACCCGACAATACGCCGGCGTCGGTAAACCGGCCCGGACAAATGCCTCCTTGCTGGCCAGCTTATCGAACGCCAAGCGACTGGCTGCCGAACCGGAACCGGTGTACGGAATGCCCGCAGCTTCCAAGGCCGCTTGCACAGTACCGTCCTCACCGTACGCCCCGTGCAAGGCGATAAATACCGCTTCGACCCCGTCGGGAACGCTCCACTCAGGCGACACCAGATCAACGACGGACACCGTATAGCCCGCCGCCCGCAACCCGTCCGCCACGGCCGCGCCCGAACGCAAAGAAACCTCCCGTTCAGCGGAAAAACCGCCCATGAAAACGGCGACGTGTTGATAAGGTGCTGCTTCGTTCATTTCGCGCTAACTTCGATCGATTAAGACCGCACGATAAGCAAATCTTTTCACACGCGCAAGAGCCATTGACCTGCGGCACGCCAGAGGCTCCAATCAGGCTTGCAAAGGAAAGGATTGCAACAATCGATGCGTCGCCCCCGCCGAGCTGAGCGTACTCGAATAGAAGCGCATCTCGTTCACCAGCCACGACTCGTTTGCATCAAAAGTCACAGTACGCAACGCCTTGGCCAAGCCACGTCCCTCCCCCACTGTCCGTGTCCGGCCCAAGGTGATATGCGGATGAAAAGGACGCGATTCCACCGTCACCCCCACCTTGCGCAGGGCCGTGGCCGATTGCTGATGCAACTGAACCAGCCGACCACTGGCATCGTGTACCCCCACCCAAAGCACCCGCGGCGATCGACGCGCCCCAAAACAGCCCAACCCACCAAGTTGCAGCGGAAAAGGATTGAGCGCCGGAGCATTCGCCAAGGCCTCCGACACCATCGCCAACCGTTCGGCCGCGATCGCCCCAAGGAAAATCAACGTCAAATGCAACTGATCAATCGGTACCCACCGCCCGTGGGCCCCTGCCCCCTCCAACGCACGCTGGACCTCGACCAAGCGCGGTTTCACATCCTGCGGCACCGGTACCGCCAAAAAGCAGCGGAGCGCGCTCACGATGTTTCACGGCAAAGGAAGGCCGGCCTGAAATAGGTATCCAATCCCGCGCAGCAGATCAGGTCCGCTAAATCCGGGCGCAAATGACCATCCGCCTGCAGCACATCATCCGCAACATCGACATGCTGGACCGATCCGATCACCAGCGTCGTGCCGTTAATCGAGAGGTCCACAGTCTCTTCAACCGCCAAGCCGATACGAACCGGCGATTCCGCCACAGCCGGTGCGGCAAAATCATCAAAATAGACCGGCGTAAAAGAGCATGCGTCGAACTCACTTACCTCGGCCGGATATTTGCTGGACGCTTGATGGGCTCGGCCAACGTGTGCGGACGGGACCGCGTTGAGCGTAAACACGCGTTGAGACAGAATATTAGCGCGTGTATGTTGATTGGCCGCCTCCGGCCGCAGCAGCACCCCCATCAACGGCGGATTGGCACCGATATGCAGAGCGGAATTGAACAAAGCCAAATTCGTCTGCCCCGCTTGATTGGCCGTCCCCACCAACACCACCGAGCGGAAACCGGCCAATCCATTGATCAGCGCGACCCGGTATCGCCGGTCCAAATTCAGAATATCGGCATGCGAAAAATACATAGCCTGACCATGCGCCACCCAACCTGCGCCGTCAAGATCGGCGCCGGAACGAAATCTCAAGCAGGAGGGAACAGCGTCATCTTCTCGGCTCATCCAGAGGATTCGCGCGCGTGACGGGATCGGTAGGGCGAACCGTCCCGGTGAGCCGCTTGAGAAAACGTTAGGGAAGTCCAAAGCGGCTTGCCGCGCCGTAATCCAAAGGAACGTGTTCAGCGCCTTTGGCGTGCGCCGCTCGGCGGCGCTTTGGATGATGGCCGGACACGGTCAATTGCAGCGTACCCACCCTCGGATCAACACGCGATGTCTTTCTGAGCGGAGGGCGGAGCGCTGCGCCGCCGGGAGGATGCCCGGGCGCATGTTCGCAACACGTTCGGACAAAGTCGACTC
>SKLK01000123.1 GCA_007123265.1 Kiritimatiellia bacterium | reverse complement strand
TGTGGACGCATTATGAATAGCGGCGAACAACCGCCTGGAGCTTATGCGGAACACGCGGGCGGCGAAATTTACGGTTTTACACTGGGCAAGAGTTTACGCATAGAAGAGTGGGGACAGAGAAACTATGGTGCGAACCCCAGAGCCGAGCTGGGGCTCGGCGTTCCCGGGGGGTGGTAGCTAAAAGTTTGAGGATGTAATCACGCCAGCCGCAGAGAGCCGGCCTACAAATACAGCTTTTTTACTCGGTATTATTCACGTTTGTAGTTCCGCCTTTAGGCGGTCGGCAGGGCGTGGCACAGCACGAGGGCGGTCCCAGTTGAACCCGGTCTTGGGTGTAGACCCACTCTCTATATCAAGACCCAATACAACGCCCCGCAGATCACGCCCAACAGCAGAAAGGGTATAGCGGGCTTCGTCTCGCGTGGATGCAGGATGACGAAGAGCGGCAGCAACAGGGGCACGAACAGTACCGCCAACATCCACTTCACATTGAACTCAAAGGCCGCATACAGGACAAACGCGTAGGCTAGAAATAAGGACACATAAGCGGCCAACGCCAGCCCATTCACAAAACTGAACACCGCCGCAGGCTCAGCCGCAGGGCTCCCCTTCATCAACAGCACCGGCGCCATCACACACACCAACAGCCCCGCAGCAACCAGCACCATGGCCTTGGGATTGACTCGTGATCTCATCGTCACACCACGGGACTAGTCCCAACTGAGAATATCCTGAACGGTATCCCGTTTGCGGTCGCGGCCATAGGACCAAATGACCACACCCGTATCCATCTGGTTGGCATAGATGCTGTCGGCAATGGTAGCGACATTGTTCATGTCCGTGTCCAATACGATCTGATACGGCATTCCCCACGGATCGATCCACTCGCCGGCATCGTTGAGGCCGGAACGCCCCCAACGGCGGGGGCGCACCTCCAGGTATACAATCCGGTTGGGGTTAAGCTCGTGCCCCTCGTTTCCCGGTCCTGCCACGGCGCGCAATGGGTTCAAGACCTGTTGATTGCTACGTGTCGTTCCGTACCGGACATCGTTGGGCTGCCCCATATGCGGCGATGGCCAATAGCCGTATTCGAGAAAGAATCGTTCGGCAGCGGCAATAAACCGGTCCATATCGCGCAGGACCATCCGCTCCCGGCGCGCCCCTTCATAGGCCACACACGACGGAATCAAGAGCGCCACAAGGATAAGCGCAAGCCCAGCGCCGAGCAGGCGCTCGGCGGACGAGAATTTCACATCTTCCTCTGGACTCGTCATAGGTCCTTATCCTGTTTCGCGCATCCGGTCCCAGCCGCCGGAACACGGATTCACGATCCCCGCATGGCCTCAATCAGCGCCGGCACTTCCGCAATCGCGGCCGGGACTTGGTCCGGCTGCTTGCCACCGGCTTGCGCCTTGTGCGGCTGTCCGCCACCACCACCGCCGGCCAACTTTGCCACGGTGCCAATCAGCTTGCCGGCATGAAGTCCCTGCTCAATCCAGTCCGCGCTAACCGATGCCACAAAAGCGGCCTTCCCCTCGCCCGCGCCACCCAACACAATCACCCCAGATGCAAGTTGAGGCCGTATTTCATCCAGGATCGTGCGCAACCCCTCGATCCCCTGATCCGCAACCACTTCCGCGATACAAGGAACATCGCCCACGGACCGTTTCTTCTTCAGCAATTCACCGGCCTGGTCCTTGCTCGACGACACGGCCTGCTGCTTCAACGTCCGCTCCAGCTTCTTGTTCTGCTCGATCAATGATTCAACGCGGCGCATCAATTCATCCGGCGGCGCGCTGAACCGCTGGGCGAGGCTCCGCACCAAGTCATGCTCCCGCTGCGTCCATTCATACGCCGGCCAGCCGCACACCGCTTCGATGCGGCGAATGCCCGCCGCTACCGCGCTCTCGCTGACGATCCGGAAACAACCCAATTGCCCGGTTTCCCGCACGTGTGTGCCGCCGCACAACTCGCGACTAAAGCCGCCGATATCCACCACCCGCACCTCGTCGCCGTACTTTTCATCGAACACGGCAATGATGCCGGATTCCGGCACGTCCTTGTACGCCATGGTATAGGTCTGGACCGGCGTATCGCTCATAATCCATTCGTTCACCCGCCGC
The DNA here is from genome assembly GCA_007123265.1 of Kiritimatiellia bacterium. Lineage (GTDB taxonomy): Bacteria > Verrucomicrobiota > Kiritimatiellia > SLAD01 > SLAD01 > SLAD01. The sequence continues at coordinate 4,992 of SKLK01000123.1, read as the reverse complement.
TCAATCGCCTCCAACTGATCGGCCGGCACCGCCTCGTAATGCGTAAAGTCAAACCGCAACCGGTCCGGCGCCACCAACGAACCCGCCTGCCGTACGGTAGAGCTCACCAACTCGCGCAGGGCCGCATTTAACAAGTGCGTGGCGGTATGATGATATTGCACATGACCGCGGCGCGACGCGTTCACGACGGCACCGACCCGTTGCTTCACGGCCATTCGCCCTTGCACCACTTTACCAATGTGCAGCGTCAACCCTTCCAACGGCCGTTGCGTGTCCCACACCTCGAACTCGCCTTCCGGACCGCGGATGACGCCGTGATCCCCGAGTTGCCCGCCCGCCTCGGCGTAGAACGGCGTCTCAGCCAAAATCAATTCGCCGGACATGCCCTCCTCCAGCACTTCCCACTCCGTGCCCTCGGCCAAAATCACCGACAACTCGGTCTCCCGCTCCAACGCGTCGTAGCCCTCGAACCGGGTTCGCACCCCCCGCGCATGCAGCGCCTGCAGTTGCTCGGCGTCGCCCCCCATCACCGCGTCCTTACGATCCAGCCGCGCCCGTTCCCGCTGCTGCTCCATCAACGCTTCAAACCGCTCTTGGTCCACCGACAAATGTTGTTCGGACGCCATCAAGGTCGTCAAATCAAGTGGGAACCCATACGTATCGTACAGCTTAAACGCCTGATCACCCGGAAACAGGGTTTGCTTCTCCCGCTTCAGTTCCGCCACCACCTCGTCAAACAAGGCCATGCCGCGGTCGAGTGTAGCCGCAAACCCCTCCTCCTCCGCCTGCAGCGCACGCAGCACCCGTTCCCGGTTCTGACGTAATTCGGGAAAAACATCGCCCATCACCGTCTCCACCACCGGGAACAAGTCGGCCATGAACGGCTGCTTAAAGCCGAGGCGTCGACCGTACCGAACTGCGCGACGCAACAACCGGCGCAGCACATAGCCGCGTCCCTCGTTCGACGGCAACACGCCATCGGCGATCGCAATCGACAAGGCCCGCACATGATCCGCGATCACGCGCATCGCGATCGCGGATTCTCCCGCATAGTCCTCGCCGGACAACTCCTGCAACCGTGTCAGTAGTGGCGTGAACACATCGGAATCGTAATTCGATTTCTTGCCCTGCAACACCGCCGCCACCCGCTCAAATCCCATCCCGGTATCGACGTGCTTGAGCGGCAGGTCCTCCAACGATCCGTCGCTTTTGCGGTTGTACTGGATGAACACCAGATTCCACAACTCGATCACTTCCGGCGATCCCGCATTCACCAGCTCCGGCCCGCAACCGGACTCGGTCAAATCGATATGAATCTCGGAACAAGGCCCGCACGGCCCCGTCTCGCCCATCTCCCAAAAGTTATCCTTTTCGTCGAAGCGCAAAATATGGTCGTGGGCGATGTCCGTTACCTCTTTCCACAGCCCCTCCGCCTCATCGTCGTCTTTGTACACCGTGGCCCACAGCCGCTGCTTCGGCAGTCCCCAGACCTGCGTCATCAGTTCCCACGCCCACGTAATCGCCTCGCGCTTGTAATAGTCCCCGAACGACCAATTTCCCAGCATCTCGAAAAAGGTATGGTGATAGGTATCGATCCCCACCTCTTCCAAGTCGTTGTGTTTGCCACTGACGCGGATACACTTTTGCGTGTTGGCGACCCGTCGATCGCGACTTTCGCGCACACCGAGGAAGATGTCTTTGAATTGGTTCATCCCCGCATTGGTAAACAACAGCGTCGGGTCCGTCGGCAACACGACCGGGGAACTAGGCACAACGGCATGCTGTTTGGATGCAAAGAAATCGAGGAACGATTGGCGAATTTCGGTGGAGGTCATAAATAAGGTCCTCTGTTTTGAGCCCGCGCACGTGTGGCGGGTCTTCCGCTCGCCGTCCGCATCGATTGGCTTACACGCATGATTCCATTCGGGATTGTAGTCTGACAAATTGATCGCATCTATCGGGTTTCCAACGATTGGAAAATCGCTTCAAAAATTTTCCAACGATTGGAAAAGTCCGGTCGTTTTCTTCCAATGATTGGAAAAAGCCGCTCAAAAGTTTCCAACGATTGGAAAACAGCCTCTTATTTTTTCCAACGATTGGAAAAATCGTCAAGAAATCTTCCAATGATTGGAAAAGCGGCCGCCGCCTATTTATCGCGCATTGACGATGCCCGAATGGGCTTCCATAATCTTCGCAACCAACTTTTCCTGCATCGCCGGATCTTCTTTTAACGCGCGCGCGGCGGCGTCGCGGCCCTGTCCAATTTGCTCGCCCTCATAGGAGAGCCATGACCCGCGTTTTTCGATCAGGTTATATTGAATGGCCGCGTCCAGGATTGAACCCGTCCACGAAATGCCTTCGGCATAGAGAATATCGAATTCCGCCTCGGTAAACGGGGGCGCGACCTTGTTCTTCACCACCTTGACCTTGGTCCGGCTGCCGTACACGCGGCCCGTGGAATCTTTTAGGTTCGCGATCCGGCGGATATCCAGCCGCACGGAGGCATAAAACTTCAGGGCCCGCCCGCCCGGGGTCGTTTCGGGGTTACCAAACATCACGCCAATCTTTTCGCGAATTTGATTGGTGAAAATGCAGCAGGTCTTGGAGCGGTTAATCGCTGAGGTCAATTTGCGCAGGGCTTGGGACATCAATCGGGCCTGCAACCCGACATGCGAATCGCCCATGGCCCCTTCCAACTCCGCGCGCGGGGCCAAGGCCGCCACCGAATCCACCACCACCACATCCAGCGAATTGCTTTTCACCAATTGTTCCGTGATGTTGAGGGCTTCTTCCCCGGAATCCGGCTGGGACACCAGCAAATCATCGACGTTCACCCCGATCTTGCGGGCATAGCCGGGGTCCAACGCGTGTTCCGTATCGATGAACGCGGCCATGCCACCCGACTTTTGCGCATTGGCAATAATATGGGAGACCAACGTGGTTTTACCGGACGACTCCGGACCATAGATTTCGATCACCCGTCCGCGCGGCACCCCGCCAATCCCCAACGCCAGATCCAGTGTCAGCGATCCGGTCGGAATCGAGGCCACCGACTTCGGCGCCTCCTCGTCGCCCAAGCGCATAATCGCGCCGTCGCCGTATTCCTTTTGAATTTGGGCCAGTACCTCACTGAGCGAAGCGGGCATATTTTTTTCGTTACCGGAACTCGTCGTTTTCTTTGCTTTTGCAGCCATCATGTACCTCTCACATCTATTTGGATCGGGGAAACGCTTCGCCATGAGCCGACGCACGCGATGGAACTAGCAGAGCCTTTACATCGGCGTGATCGCCATGGGTCGTAACGGTACCGAAAGTGCTATCCAGTGTCAACGCGCCCCCGCGTAAAAGGGGCCGTGTCCGCGTGCCGGGGTCAGCTCTTCGAGTTGATCCGCGCGGGCGGCGTAGCGGCGGCGGCGCTGCTGGCCCGGGCCCTGATCCGGATGCGCCTCGAAGATGTGCAGCTCCGGCCCCCACGCGGTCTCAATAAACTGCACGGTATCGCGGGCAATCGTGTCGGCGCGGAACAGGATCTCGCGGTGCAAGGTATAGTCGCCCACCCGTACATGGACATCCGCCCGCCAAATGCGAGTCGGCCAATCGACCTCATCGCCGACGGGGTCCGGCGTCACCACGGCGAGGCCCATCCCGTTCGGGGCCTCGAAGATGTACACGTCGTAGGCCGAATTTCCCCATGTATCCCGCTGCGAAAACAATAGAAACGCCCCATACATTGTCACAACAATAATCAGCAACCAAACCTTCATCGTCGTCCCTTTCTTTTGAGGTGAACTTCTCCGTTCCTATCCCTCAAAGAAACGAGCCCGGGCGATTTCCGGGAAAAAGTGAAAAAATGTGCACTGGACGATCGCGTACGCTCATCGTTCAGGGTGGCGCATCGACATTGCTCGACCGAATACCCGGCCTGCACACCATCTGGCACCCGCTTGATCCCGCGGCCATGATCGTGTAGCTTCACGGGCATGGGACAACTGCTTACAGAAGGTCCGACACCGGACCAAGCGGATGCGGTATTGATTATGCTGCACGGGCGCGGTGCGTCCGCGCGGGATATTCTGTCGCTCTACGACGCCCTGCAACGCCCGTCTCTGGCCGCCTGCGCACCGGAGGCCCCAAACCATACCTGGTATCCCTATTCGTTTTTGGCACCGGTTGAGGACAACCAACCCGATCTAGACCACGCGTTGAATCGGATCGATCAACTGGTAAATAAACTTTTGGCGGCGTCCATCCCCAGCGAACGCATCGCCTTGCTGGGCTTTTCCCAAGGCGCGTGTCTGACGGTCGAGTACGCGATTCGGCATCCCCGCCGATACGGCGCGATTATGGCCTTGACCGGCGGGTTCATTGGGCCGCCCGGCACGGTGCGGGACGAATCAGGCGATTTCGCCGGGACCCCGGTCTTTCTCGGTGCGAACGATCCCGACCCCCACGTGCCTTTTGACCGGGTGCAAGAGACGGCGGCGGTGATGATCGATATGCGGGCGGAGGTCAACGTGTCCCGGTACCCCGGCGAACCGCATGCGGTAAATGCCGACGAGCTTCGTCAATGCGGCGCACTGCTGGACACCATCATCCAAACCCATCGGACACCATGATTACTGTGACCCGCATCTACGCCGACCCGGACGGTGAAACCCACTTCGAGGACGAGGTGATGCGCTTGCATCCTGCCGGCGAAATCGGGCACCTGTCGGATCCGGTGCCGGTACACGAACTGGTCTTCCGCCAAAATGATCCGGATTACGACTACGATTGGCATCCCGCGCCAGCGCGCCAATACATCATTCTCCTCGATGGCGAGATCGAGATTGAAGTGTCGGATGGCGAAAAACGCCGATTTACCGGGGGCGACCTACTTTTAGTGGAGGATACCGAGGGGAAAGGACACCGGACACGACACCTGAAACCGATGCCACGACGCTCGCTCTTTATCACTCTTCCAGCGAAAGGTTAAATCGATGACACCGCACA
>SKLK01000231.1 GCA_007123265.1 Kiritimatiellia bacterium | reverse complement strand
CGGAACCAGAACCGGAGCCCCAGCCTCCGGCCCCGCCGGCACAAGTTCAGCCGCCCCAGCCTCGCAGCAGCTTTCTTTGGCAGCCGCGCGCGAATGATGTTCGGATTGTGATTCCGGCGCATATGCCTCACTGGCAGTTGCACGTCTTTTCGCGCAATCGACATGCACATTTGTATGGTCCCGATCAACGTGGCGGTAATCGTCCGGTGGACGTTGAGTACATTATTCCCGGTAGTGGCGAAACGTGGCGCCAGCGGTCGCTGAATGCCGGTGATGACGGCACCTTGCTCGTCTTTATCAACACGGCTGGTCCGCAAACCGGTTCCTACAAGTCGGCCGGATGGCGGATTATGAACCCGGCCGCTTCGGTTTCGGGTGATGCCAGCCGCATCCAGCCTGGTCAAAACCGGTAACTTGCCGGCTTGAAGGCGGTTATTTTAGCCGGGGGCTACGGCTCCCGGATGAGCGAAGAGACCACCGTTCGACCCAAGCCAATGGTCGAGATTGGGGTGCGCCCGATCCTGTGGCACATCATGAAGATCTATTCCGCTTACGGAATCAATGACTTCGTGATCTGTCTGGGATACAAGGGCCACATGATCAAAGACTTTTTCGCCACCTATCACCGCCTGGTAGAAGATGTGGTTTGTGATCTGCAAGCCAACGACACCCAAGTCGTCACCCAGCGGGCCGAGCCTTGGAAGGTGGCCCTGATTGAGACCGGCGAGAACACGCAGACCGGTGGGCGGTTGCGTCGCGTTCGCGAGCACGTCGGCGACGAAACCTTCTGCATGACCTATGGCGACGGGGTCTGCGATGTCAACATCAGCGAACTGGTCGCCTTTCATCAGCAGCAAAAGACCCTGGCCACATTAACGGCGGTACAACCGCCTGGTCGGTTCGGTTATTTCAGCCTTCCCCAAGGGCGTACACAAATCGCTCATTTCCGCGAAAAACCACAAGGCGACGGGGCTTGGGTCAATGGTGGTTTTTTCGTGCTTGAGCCCGGCATTTTTGATTATATCGGAGACGACAGCACACGCTGGGAAATAGAGCCACTGGAACAACTGGCGTCGGAGGGGCAACTTTCCGCCTTTCGGCACCCGGGTTTCTGGCAGTGTATGGACCATCTGCGGGACAAGATCGACCTCGACACCTTGTGGGCCGAGCGCCGGGCGCCGTGGAAAGTTTGGGAGTAATGGGAAATGTTGACCTGTCGTTTTTGCGGCACGGCCCTCAACCGCACGTTTGTGGATTTGGGTTGTTCGCCGATTGCCAACGAATTTATTAGCGCCGAGTCGCTGACTCAGCGCGAAGTCTTTTATCCGCTTAGGGCTTATGTATGTGATCAATGTCAATTGGTCCAGATCCCTCCGGAACAAACGCCGCAAAACCTCTTTAACGCCAACTATCCCTATTTTTCCTCCTTCTCCGATTCCTGGCTCGCGCATGCCAAAAAATATACGAAGGGCATGATCGAACGGTTTGGCATTCACGCCGGCCACCGGGTGGTCGAAGTGGCCAGTAACGACGGCTACCTGCTGCAATACTTTAAAGACGCCGGGATCCCCGTGTTGGGCATTGAACCAGCCAATAATTGCGCCGAGGCCGCTCTGGCGAAAGGGATTCCGACCGAGGTTCGATTTTTTGGAAACTTGACCGCGCGCGCACTGGCTTCCACGTATCCAGCGGACTTCATGATCGCCAACAACGTGCTCGCGCATGTCCCCGACATCAACGACTTCGTGGAAGGGTTCCGGATTCTGCTGAAACCGGAAGGCGTGGCGACGTTCGAATTTCCGCATCTGCTAAACCTGATCCAACGCAATGAGTTCGACACCATTTATCACGAGCACTATTCCTACCTATCGCTCCACGCCACGCGACAGGTATTTGCCGCCCATGATTTAATCATCTTCGACGTGGAGGAGTTGCCCAGCCATGGCGGCTCGCTGCGCCTGTACGTGCGTCACAAGCAGCATGAGTCGCTGGCCATTACCGACCGGGTTGCCGCCGTGATGGCCAAGGAGGAGGCGGCCGGGCTAACCCGGGTCGATGGGTACGCCGGGTTCGAGGCCAAGGTGCAGCAGGTGAAGCGGGAACTCTTGAAATTTCTCATCGCCGCCAAGGAAGCCAATAAAACCGTAGTCGGCTATGGGGCTCCCGCTAAAGGCAATACGTTGCTCAATTATTGCGGAGTACGCACGGACTTGATTGATTACACGGTGGATCGTAGCCCGATGAAACAGGCTAAATTCCTGCCGGGCACCCATATTCCCATTTTCGCGCCCGAAAAGATCATGGAGACGCGTCCAGATTATCTTTTGATCCTGCCGTGGAATCTGGAGACGGAAATTATCGAACAGATGCAGGCCGTGCGGGAATGGGGTTGCCAGTTCGTGGTCCCCATCCCGACGCTAAAGGTTATCCCGTGAATTGTCGCCCACTGAGTATTGCCGGCGCGTACCAAGTGGACATTGAAGCGCTGGGTGACGAACGGGGCCTGTTTGCCCGCACCTACTGTGCGGCGGAATTTGTCGCGCTGGGCATCGAGTTACCCATCGCGCAATGCAGCATTTCCTATAACCGGGACCGCTACACACTGCGTGGGATGCATTGGCAACGGCCGCCGCATCCAGAGACCAAGCTGGTCCGCTGCACCGCCGGCCAGGTCTGGGATTGCCTGCTTGATCTGCGGCCGGATTCCCCCACCTTCAAACAATGGACCGCGGTGGAATTATCGGCGGAAAATCGGCGCGCGGTGCTGATTCCTCCGGAATGCGCCCATGGCTTCATCACGCTGACGCCGAACACGGAATTGTTCTATATGATGTCCACCCCCTACGCACCCGAATCCGCCACGGGCGTCCGCTGGAACGATCCAGCCTTCAACATCGAGTGGCCCGCCAATCCGGAGGTCCTTTCCGCCAAAGACCAATCGTGGCCGGACTTTACCTGAACCATGCATGCCTCCACCCAGCCCCTCAAACAATCGGTGCGCCAGCAAATCGAAACGCTGGATAGCGAACGGCGCGGCCAGGAAATGCTGTCGCTGGCGCGTGACCTGTATCCAATTTGTCGCAGCCTCACGGGCCCGGGTAACCGTGAAACCTTAGCGCGCATTCAGCGTGATGTGCCGCTCGACGTACATGAAGTGGCCAGCGGCACCCCCGTCTTTGACTGGACCGTGCCACCCGAGTGGACCGTTCGCGAGGCTTGGATCAAGAATGTACAGGGACAAAAAGTGGTGGATTTCGCCGACCATAACTTGCACGTGGTCGGTTATAGTCAACCCGTGCATACAACCTTATCGCGCGAGGCCTTGGAACCCCACTTGCACAGTATTCCTGAATCCCCGGACTGGATTCCCTATCGCACGTCCTATTATCAGGAAACCTGGGGGTTCTGTCTGGCGCACAAAATAAAAGCGGCGCTACCCGGGGGCGAGTACGAAGTCTACATTGATGCGGAACTTAAACCGGGACACCTTACGTACGGGGAACTGGTCCTGCCGGGACAACGGGATGAAACCGTCCTGTTTTCAACGCACATCTGTCACCCATCGCTGGCCAATGACAATCTTTCCGGCATCGCCGTGGCCACCCAGTTGATCCAACTGCTGGCGGAGGTGGATCGCGTATATACGTACCGGTTTCTGTTTATTCCCGGAACCATCGGTTCCATTACCTGGCTGGCCTTGCACCCGGAAGAAACGAAGCAGATCCGGCATGGATTGGTCTTGTCCTGCGTCGGCGATGCGGGCCAACCGCATTATAAACGAAGTCGTGCCGGCGACGCCTTGATTGATCGCGCGGTAGCACAGGTCTTCCGTCAGGACGCGGCCGATGCCGTGGTTCAGGATTTTTCGCCGTACGGCTATGACGAACGCCAATACGGCTCACCGGGTGTTAATCTGCCCGTGGGCTTGTTCACGCGTTCCCCGCACGGGACGTTCCCGGAGTATCACACCTCTGCTGACAATTTGGACCTGCTGTCCGGAGAGGCCCTGACGGATTCCTTGCGATTACTGCTCGAAAGCGTTGCCATCGTGGAGGGGAACGCGTCCTATCGCAACCTTTACCCCATGGGCGAACCCCAACTCGGGCGACGCGGTCTTTATGCCTCGTTGGGCGGGGCCAATGATCGCGCCGACAATCAACTGGCCATGCTCTGGATTCTCAATCAATCCGATGGGGCGCATTCGTTATTGGATATTGCCGAACGGTCCGGCTATTCCTTCGCCCGGATCCGGCACATGGCCGATGTCCTGGTCGAGCATGCGCTCCTGGAAGAGGTGGGTGCGCCATGACTTTCCTACTCCGTATGCTAGGCGCACTGTTCATGTGGGGGCGGCGATTCGAGACCTGGTGCATTCGCTATTACCTGCTCGGCCGCGTGGGTGAGGCCGGTCGGAATATTTCCATCGGCGAGCACACACAATTTTATGGTAGCGCCCATATTCGTCTGGGCGACAATGTAATTCTGGCCAACCGCGTCACCTTGCGCGCGCTGACTCACTATCCGTGGACCCAGCCGCCGCAGACCTTCTCGCCGCAAATTGATATTCAGCGCGGGGCCTTCATCAACAACGGCTGCCAGATTTCCTGTGCCAACAAGGTCGTGATTGGCGAAGAGGTGATGCTCGCCGAGAACTGTTTTGTGGCCGACAACAATCACGGCTTCAGCGACCCGGACCGCAGCATACGTGAACAGCCCTTGACCGTCGGTGGCGAGGTGCATATCGATGAGGGCGCATGGCTTGGGGCCAACGTATGCGTGTTAGGCGCCGTGCACATTGGCAAACATTGTGTGATTGGCGCCAATGCGGTCGTGACCCGGGATATCCCGCCCTATTCGCTAGCGGTCGGTGCGCCGGCCAAGGTGATCAAACAATATGATCCGACAACAAAACAGTGGCGGCCGTACCCGCCGCAGAAGGATGAATCGACATGAATCAATGGACGCATCAACTTTGGAAGTTGATCTATAAATTAACGAATTTCATGGACCGGATCCCCGGTCTCAAGCAACTCGTCAGCCGCCCGGACGTACAGTCGTTTCGCAAGCGCAATCTGACGCGGTACGTGTATGGGCTACCCGACCGGCGCTATCTGGAAGAACAAATCATTCCCGCCATGCTCAAGGCCGGTCACGAACGCATCCTGTTTGTGGGCTGCGACACCTATACCGCCCATATCCCCAACCAATTTGAAGCAGCGGGTGTGGAATGTTACACGACGGATATCCTGCCTGAAGTCGCGCCCACCGGAAACCCTGACCGCCACGTGGTGTGCGATATTGCGGATTATGCCCAGCACGTGCCGGCAAACCATTTTGACGCGGTTCTCTTCAACGGCGTGCTGGGGCACGGCGTCACGGCGGAGCGGATGGAACAGGTCGGCCAAACCCTGCATCAAGTGATGCGTCCGAACACCTATTTGCTGATTGGCTGGAACAAGGGTACTGTGGAGGATCCAATTGCAATCCAGCACATCACGGATCGCTTTACGCATGAAGAGGCTTATGGGTTATCCGCACGCAAAGATTTTCCGAAAAGCTCGCACGTCTATGACTGGTTCCGGCGCCGGGACTAATTTTCGTCCGAGCGTGCGCGGGGCCGTCCTCGGCTGGCTATGCGCGCTCCTCTGCCTCCCGGGCTATGCCGCTGATCCCGGTGCCGCACTGCGGGAATTTGTGGGTGGCCCCGCGCGCTTGGTTTGGCTGCAGCAGGTAGCGGGTGACGGCGATGACCCCTTTTGCTGGGGCCCGAATCTGGTCTTGATGGGACTGGACACCGAAGATGGTCGGGGCAAGCGCCCGCTTATTGCTGCGACAAACAACTATCATCGTCCGATGATAACGCCCGATGGCGATCAGGTCGTTTTCACCCGCATTGCCACCCGGGAGGTCTTCGTCGCCGACTGGGCCTCTGGCGAAACCCGGTCACTTGGAGCGGGCTATGGGGCCGCTGTTTGGCGCGATCCCACTAGCGGCCATACCTGGGTCTACATCGCCGATAACGGGCTGGAAGAATGGGACCGACATCATGCGTCGGCGCTGGATCGCGTGCGACTGGATCAGCCGAACCAGCGCAAGCGCGTATGGGACCGGGCTACCTTCACGATTGATAACGTGCAATTGTCTGCCGATGGACGCCGGGCCTCGGCCCAATTTCCCCACCCGCGCGCCGGCTACATGGAGCTACCGAATCGCTCCTGGACCCCGCTGAGTCGCGGTTGCTGGACCTCGATGGCGCCGGACAACAGTTACTTGGCCTGGGTATTCGATGGCCCGCACCGGAACGTGATGATCCACGATACCGTTAACGATGACGCTTGGCGCGTGGCAATCAATACAGCGCCGTGGATTGAAGGCTATGAAGTGTATCACCCGCGGTGGAGCAATGACCGACGGTTTTTCACGCTCACGGGCCCCTATACCCGTGGGCGTATGGGCCAAAACCTGATCACGCGGGGCGGCACGGATGTTGAAGTAATGATTGGACGTTTCAGTGACAACGTACGCACCGTCACCGACTGGTTTCAAGTCACCGACAACCCGTACGGAAATTTCTATCCGGACCTCTGGCTTAAGGATGCCGATCGGCCGGCAGCCACCGCTGCGGAAACGGAGGATACCGATCGACGTCCGGCCACGCTCAAACCGCACCTTGTTTGGGATCATGCCAACGCGGCCAACCGGGCCGGTGATCGGAGTTGGGATGTGCAGACCCGTGGCCGCGCCTTTTGGGGACCGCACGGGGGATTGGAACTAGACGGCGGGTACGCAGAGATTTTGCCCGACGACGCGAACGATGCGTCCGAGCCTTTGCTGGTCGACTCGTTCGGCGGCTTTATGGCGATTACGCCGCGTCCCCTGGATCGCGGGACGGACACGTTGCCCCGGATCATCCTCTCCAGTCCCGCCCATCCCACAGCGGGACGCTGGCGATTATGCCAAGTCAGGGACCAGCTTCATTTGTCCTACATCGATACCAACAATTTGGAGCGCTGGTCAATACGCTTGGGTGAGGCACCGGCCGGCCAGGTAACGCGGTTGGGATTCAGCTACGACGCTGACCATCTCCGCGTCTGGATTAACGGCCGCTTAACAGCCGAGGACCATGCACCCGGGCTGCGTTGGTGGATTCCCCACCGCTTACGGGTCGGCG
>SKLK01000064.1 GCA_007123265.1 Kiritimatiellia bacterium | reverse complement strand
TTACCTCCGAGCCGACCGTGGCGGTCATCTCCGCTGTGCGTTCGCGAATCGAAGATGGTGTGGCACATATTTCATGGGATGTGATGCTCGAACTGGGAACGATTGGCTACTATCTCGAACGCAAAGCCGGTGATGACTGGGTGCGGGTAAGTCAAGCGATTATCGAATCCGACCCGTTCGAGCCTGCACCAAAATCATATGAACAAGCCGATTCGGACGCACCACTGGGCACGGTTCAGGAGTACCGCATTGTTGAAGTGGCCGGTCCAAATCAGGTGGAAACCATCTACGGGCCATGGGTGCTCGAACTGGATGGTGGCGAAGTGTCCTATGCGACGTGGGCAGCCGGTATTGACTGGGGCGATGCGGATTCCTCACCAGACGCCGATCCGGACGGGGACGGGATGACCAACTTCGAGGAATATCTCGCGGGTACCGATCCCCTGAACGCGAATTCGGTGTTGCGGGTAAGCCGTTTAGAGCCCACCGATGGCGGCCTGCGTTTGACGTGGCAAAGCGTTGAGGGGCGCCTCTATGTCGTGCAAATGGCTTTGACACTAGAGGATGGTTTCTGGCCAGTTACACCTCAGCCGGTGCCGGGCAATGAGGACGAAACCCACTATGTCGTCCCGTTTGGTGACCCGGACGCTTTGCGTGAGGCCTTCTTCCGTGTCATTGTCAAATGACAAGAATGCAAAGCGGAATGTGGAAATAGTATTTTTTGTGCAATTTGCTTTTCATTTTCCAAGGCTTTGCTATCGTTCACCTAGGAACTGGAGGCTGACAGCTATAGACGAGCGTATGCGGATGGCGGTGGAAAAATAGTTCAGTCAAATTGTGCTGCAGATAAAGAGGTTAGGGTGAGAGCAGGTTATCAAGCGATGCACAGATTAAGGGTACGGCGAGGGGCGTCACCAACGTTGACGAAGCGGGCGCGCGTGACATCGTATCAGCCCGGTCCAGCGCGAATAAGCAGTGTGCAATTGCCTTACCCCTCGACGGCTTTTACACGTCCAGGCGATTCCCAAGATTTCGGTAGCCGAAATCACGTCGGTTCGGTGCACGTCCGCGTCGCCCGCGACATGGCAGGTCGAGCGGTGGTCAGTAAAGCCAATTAATCGATGCAAAATTAATCGTTTATGTGCTTGGTAAAGAACAATATGTCCACGACGGAGATCGACCGAGTGGTGCAGCGGATGCACGAGGACGACGTCGCCATCCCGGATGGTCGGAGACATGCTGGGCCCATGCGCAACGAAGTGAACCGGTGTTCGTTGGGCGAGTAGTTCGCTGACAATAGTTCGTGAAGAATCAGAGAGCATGATGATAAGAATAGGGCAGGTTATGCAAAAAACAATGAACATTTTTCGGGCCGTTCTGATTTGGAGTGGTTTACTCGCACTGGCAGTCCCATCGACCGTTGAAGCCGCCGCAACCCGTACGGGAGAAGGCGTCGTGATCGCGACCAGCGGCCATGTGACCGCTCGATACCCGGTTGGGCCGGTGCATGAAGGCCGCTATGAGACCCAAGAGCTTTGGCAAGGACTTTCGGTCGGTGAGCGGGCCGAGATTCGGACCGGGAATAACGGCCATCTCTGTATGGTATTGACGCCCGGCGTATTGATACACGTTCCTCCGAATACGGAGTTGACCCTGACGCGCTTGCGGGTGACCGCCGATGGCTTGCCGTCGCGTGAAGAGGACTTGGTTCGTCAAGTTCACTTGGATGTAAAGCGGGGGCGGCTCTACGTCAATGGCGGGGTCCCGACCGCTTCGTTGGAGGTAATCATCAAGACGCCCGAAGGGGTAATTGAGTCGAATGGCTCTATTTTTAGCTTGGCGCAAGGTGCGGTAGATGACTTTTGGAGCGTATATGTAGAGGAATTTGAGGTAGACTTGGTGGCGGAGGAGGCACGCGAGCAAGTCACGGAAGGGCGCATAGGCGCATTACGCGAGGAAGCTATTGAGTTGGATCTACCAACTGATGCGGCACAACATGAATTTCGTTTCTGTCGCGGATATTTCCGCGACGTGGAAGCTTTCCGCCATCCCTGGCGCGGCTTTGATGGGAACGCGATCGCCCGTGAATTTGGTTTTGGAGATGGTTTCCAATTCGTGGGGCCAGAGGGCGAGGTGGCCGATGTTAGTCCTTCGTTCCGGACGGGACGATTATCGCGGCAGGCCGAACGCAGGCCGTTGGGACCGCCTTTGGATGATGGCCGCCGCTGGTCGGAAGAACGTATCTGGGCTTGGTGGCGTAATGCGGGGGTCATCCGCGGTGTCAACTACGTGCCGCGTACAGCCGTCAATTCCGTTGAAATGTGGATGGAAGATTCCTTTGATCCCGAGACAATCGATGAAGAATTGAATTGGGCACAGGATCTCGGTTACACCGCGGTCCGCGTCGTCTTGCCGTTTGCGGTTTGGCGTGAAGATCCCGATGGCTTCATAGATCGGTTTGAAGAATTCTTAGAGATAGCCCGTTCCCACTCCTTGGCCGTTGTGCCGGTGTTGTTCGATGATCTCAATCGCGCAGGTATGGAACCGGAAGTCGGTCCGCAACCTGACCCGGTACCCGATGTGCATAATTCACGCTGGGTTCCGAGTCCGGGTCCCTCCCGGGTGCGTGATCGCGAACAGTGGGAACCCCTCTATGATTATGTCGTCCAAGTGGTCTGGAATCACCGCCGCGATGATCGGATCCTTTACTGGGATTTGTACAATACTGCCGGCAACGACGGATTATGGGATGAGACCCTGCCGCTACTTGATCAAGCGTTCGAGTGGGTTCGCGATATGAATCCAACGCAACCGCTATCGGTGGCGGCGTGGCGGGATTTAGGCACCCCCATGGCCGCTCGCAAACTGGAGCGGTCGGACTTGATCACATTTGAAACCTTTGAAAATGCCGTGATGGTGGAAGCCAAGCTTCTCCTTTTGCAGCGGAACAATCGTCCGATTATTGCGAGCAATTGGTTAATGCGCCAACAGGATAACCGTTTTGATACTATCCTGCCGCTCTTTTCACAGTACCGGGTAGGCTGGTTTAATCGCGGATTGGTCCAAGGGCGTACGCAGATGTGGATACAAGAGGAGGGCTTCCGGGCGGAAGATCAGCCGGAAGTGTGGCAGCATGATGTCCTAACCGCAGACGGCGAGCCATACGATGAAGACGAAATAGAACTGATAAGGGGATTCCGTTATGTGGAAGGACAATAACTGGGACAAGTATCGCGTGCGGCTACGTCGTTGGTCGTTTCGTTGGTCGCTGTTGAGTGCCTTGCTGCTCGTGGGAGTGGCGCAGGCCGACGATTACGTGGCCGGGTTTTTTACCCGCGGGTCGGATACCGGAATCTACGTGGATACCGGCAATGCAGAATATGACTTGTTCTACATTCCGATCGAGCGCTTCTCCGTATTGCCCAGAATCACACTGGTCGCAACCTATGAAGATAACTTGTTCCTCGATGCCGAATCCGCGAGCGATGGCATGGTCGTCTATGTGGTCCCTGGCGTGATTGCGATGCTGGGGCGTCCCGAAGGGCGAAATGTCTACTTGGATTACGGGATGATCATTCCCTTATACGATAGCAGTGACGAACTACAGACGCGGCTCAGCCATATGGTTACACTGGGTGGCGTATACCGGACCAGCCGTACCCAAATTGACGGGCGCGTCGGATATCGCCGACTTGAAGACATCGACAGCCTGATCGGTGCGCGGATTCGCAAGGAGGATCTAATCGCGATGCTCGGTGTCGAATACGAAGTATCGACCAAGTCCTCTGTCGGTGCATTGGCGCAGTTGGAACAACACCGATTCGAGAGCGACGCGTTCATTGATTATGATCGGTATTATGCCGCTTTGCGCCTCTATCATGCATTGACAGCCCGGAGTCAGGCATTTGTGCAGGCTGGTATAGGCCATGATGATTTAGCGCAAGGCGAGTATGGCGACGCCGATTTTTATGATGTTTCGCTAGGCATGCGCGGAAAGCCCACGGTGCGCAGCATCGTGTCAGGACGGGTTGGCTATATGTGGCGGACCTACGATGATGGGCCCCGTGACATTGAGCATTGGATTGCGTCCTTATATGGGGAGGTGAATCCCTATGGCTTTACAACCTTTTCCTCCGAGTTGCGCGCGGACATCCGCCCAACCATCAACCAGCGCGGGGGCGCCAGCATTGATCAGCGGTGGACCGTCGGTGTGCATCGACGCATCATCTGGGACCGGTTGCGGGGAAGTGCCTCGGCTTTCCTCGGGCGGACCGACTATCGCAGTCCGACGCTCCGGGAGGATGTGAGTACGGCCGATCGCGTGTATGACCGCCGGCGCGATGAATATTGGGGCTATTCGCTCGGACTGGATTATTGGGCGAAATACAACCTGTCAGCCGGAATCGCTTATTCCTACGTTGAAAATAGGGCGGCGCGCAATGCGGACAGCTTGATCCGCTCGGTTTCCTCCTACGACGCCGGCCGATGGGTGGCGCGGGTGAGCTGGAACTATTGACGACGCTGGGGGCTCTCTCGTATGGTAGTCGGGTGAGTCAGTAGCAATCGTCATGGAATTCCGGCTGCAGCGTCTATCTGTTGAGCCAGCCGGAACCGACGTGGCGCCTGCCGGGTGCGCCCGGTTATAGAATTGAGGTAGGAACTACATGTCGTTAAGTCGAATCCGGTCCATCCTTGGGTGGGCACTTTTAGGATTTTCTCTCGTCACAGGGCCAGGAGTTGCGCCAGCGGCCGCCACCGACACCGCTTTGCGCGTCGAGGAATTGGAGCGCGAGCGTGATCGCTTGCGCTCGGAGCTGGCCGCAGAAGAGTCGCGACGCCGGTCACTGGCTTCCTCCCTCAACCTCCTGCGCAGTCAACTGGCCGTACATGAACGGGAAATAGCCGAGCTGAAGGCGACTCGTGATCAGGCACTCCAAGAAGCGGCCGAGGCGCATGGCCAGCACGTGGAGGAATTGAACGTGGAGATCGACCGGCTGCGCCAGGCGAGGGAAGCCATGCAGGCGGAACTGAGCCACGCGCAAAAGGAACAGGACGCCGGTCATCAACGAATCGCGGAACTTGAAGCCACACTGCAACGAGAGCAAGCCGTTCATGCCGAGCACATATCCCGCTTGAATGAACAGATGGAATCGGTTGCCGATGCACTAAGGCGACGGATCGCCGACATAGAACAGCTGGAGGAGTCCCGGGACCGGCTAAAACAGGAAGTTGCTGAGCGGGAAGCGGAAGTAAGCCGTTTGCAAGCAGCTTATGCCGAACTCGATACGAGCTGGCCGGAACAAAAGCACGCCCTGCGGACCGCCAAAACGAAGGCCCTACAAAACGTAGAGGAATTGACATCCCAAATGGCTGCGTTGGAGCAATCATTGGCAACTGAGCAAGAGGTCCGCGCGTCGTTGCTAATCCAGCGGGACGATTACAAGCAATCATTGGAACGGCGGCTGGAGGAATTGACATCCGTTCGTGCGGAACGCGATGATCTAATGGCGGAATTGGCAACCGTGCGAGCGGAAGCCGATGAACAAAAGACCGTATTCGAGGATGAACACGCTCGGATGGCCGCGCGAATTGAGCAAGCCGAGGAGGAACTCGCTCGCAAACGCGCCAGCGCTGAATCGATGAGCGCCAGATTATCCGAGTTGGAAGCGGCACGGGCAGACGATCGAGCCGCGCTTGACGCATTGCGCGTAGAACGGGACCAGGCCATCGCGGCGCAATCCCGGGCCATTGAGCCGTTGAAGGCGGACCGTGCCCAACTGGAAGAGGAGCGTGAAGCCTTGCGGGCGGCACTGGATACCCTGCAAACCGATTACGAGCAGAGCCAGCAGGCGGTACAGTCGCTGACGGATAGTGTGCAAAATGTGCGCGACGCCAAGGCGGAGCGTATATTCCTCATGGACCAACAAATGGAGTCTGTGGCTGATGCATTGCGTCGTCAATTGACCGAAGGCGAGCGACTTTCGCTTGAGCTGGATCAGGTCCGCGGCGTGTTGGCGATGCGCGAAGCAAAACTGGAAGGGCTGCACGCCGAGCGTGAATCGACACATGCGGCGTGGGCCGAGCGCGAACAGGAGCTGATTCAGGCCCACCAAGAGGGCGAGCAACAACTCGAGAGCTTGGCGGGGCAGATTCGGGAACTGGAGCAAGCCTTGGCGACTGAGATGTCGCAGCGCCAGCGATTGACGGAAGATCTTTCAAATGTCGAGTCGGCTCGAGCCGAACAACAGCAGGTACTTGCCGAAATCCTCGCGGAACGCGATGACGAGTGGACTCGCCGGATAGCGATTGAAGAGGAGTTGGAAGCGACGCGAAGGGACTACATCGCGCAGATCGCTCAATTGGACGCTCGTATTGAGGAGGTCGAGGCACAACGCGAACAGTACCGGGATACCACAGCTAGGCTGCGTAATCAGCTTCAGACTATCGAGACCGACCAAGAGCCCGATCCCGCGGAGGTTGCGAGTCTCCGGGAGCAATACGAGGACGCGTTGGCAGCAAAATCACAGGAACTGGCTGCCGTACGTGAAGAACTTGCGAAGTGGGAACAGCAAAGCGAATTGATAGAAGAGACGCTGGCGACCGTGCGATCGGAATATGATCAAGCCCAGTTGCGGCTCGCCACATTGAACGAGAAATTGGCCCAGGAGCAAGCGTCCAAGCAAGCAGTGGTGGCTCAATTGACGGCGCAAATGGAGTCCGTGGCCACGGCTTTGCGGCGTAAAATGGCGGAAGAAGCCATGCTGGGTGAGTCTATTGACCAATTGACCAAGGAACTGGTGGCGCGTGACGCTCAAATCGAGTCGCTGCGGGCGGAGTTGGTCGCCACGGAGTCCGAGTGGGCGGAACGGGAAGCGGATTTACAATCCGGATACGAGGCGGAAGTGCAACGGTTGGCCGTCTTGGTTGAGCGCATTTCCGAACTTGAGCATGAATTGTCGATTCGTGATCAGGAGCTGACTGACACCCATCAAGCGACGATGGACTCGTTGCAGCAAGAAGTTGATCAACGCCAGCGCGAAGCACTGGATGCGGATACAGACCGCCAACGGTGGAAGGCGCAGATTGCGGATTTAGAAGATGCGCTGGCGCAGCAGGCGATTCTGGTGGATGAACTGGACGATCTGCGGTTGCGCTTGGATGAAAAGGCACAAGTGATTGCCCGATTGCGCGCGGATGAACCGGAACTGGATGAGAAACGCGTTGCGATCGGTCCACCGGCATTGCGCGGTCCGCGTATGTCATCCAGGCAAGCGCGTCGGTTGCGAACCACAGAGACCGATGCGTCGGCGGAAGTCGAGGCGGTGGCCGAGTTGGAAG
>SKLK01000050.1 GCA_007123265.1 Kiritimatiellia bacterium | reverse complement strand
GCTCCGGGGGCGGGGGCGGGGGCGCTGCAGGGGGTGGGGGCGTAGACGGCGCGGGACCGGCTGGCGGGGGCGCCGCCCCCGCGACAGGCTCCTCGGTACGCGTGCGACCAACCTCCACTGGCCCCGTGTTGATGGTGCGAATGCGGAAATCACGCATGACCATGTCGCCCAAGCGGCGGTCAAAGGAACGAATACGGGAGCGGTCTTCGGCCCAGCGATCGAAACCAATCCCGTTCCACACATCCAGCGGGATATGTATGCGCACACCAACAAAATAGCTGGACCCGCTCAAGGCATCGTCATCATGCCACTCCGCGTCCAGCGTCCAGTTCGGATGCAACCGGGACTCCAGACGGATACGCCACCCACGAAAATCATCCACGTAATCGGAGGAAAACTCATGGTAACCGGCAAACAACCCGGTCGGCACGTGGCGCGACACATAGGGCAACCAAACGCCGGCTTCCACGTCATACCCCCGCAAGGCCTCCTCATAGGTGCGGGACCGAATCGTTTCCGTCACGCGCACGCCATCATTGACCGTCTCCCGGGTCTCCGTCCGTTCCTCCAGTACGCGCTCGTCGGTGAGCGGGTAATAGACATTCGCGCGCACATCCACCCAACGGGAAAGCCATTCGATACCCGCACCGACCTGATTGAACGTGTTATCCTCCACCGTCCAACGCGTGTCGTAGAACGCATTGACACCAATAATCATTTCGGCATCCCGAAATAGATGCCGGGCCACCAGTCCAGCGCTAAATTCCTGCTCATCGGATCTTCCCAGCGTATTGGGCAGGTTCAGGTGCCGGGCAATCTGCTCGATACCCCGCCGATCGGCTTCCAGAAATGTGCCGCGCAAATTCAAGATAAGGCGGCTATCGCCGGGCTGCCACAAGGGCGCAAAGGCATCGATGACAAACTCTTGCGTATCACCATACCGCCCGCCGATGGTCAATCGACTGTCCTGCCACCAATTCGACGCCTCCGCCTCCGACGCTAGCGCGCCGTCCGGAGCGACGCTCAACCCCGTCAGCAGAGCCAAACACAAAACCCATTGCTCGAACTGTCCTCTATGCATCATAACGGCCCCCATACCTAATTAGAATTCGACGAGCACACGGAAGTGCAGAATCGGTTGTGTTTCGTCGATCTCCACGTTGAGAATCGCCAACTCGTGCTCATCTCCCAACGTTTCCCGGATCTCAACTATGCGCGAAAGATCCACGGCAACCCACGTGATGAAATTCGTCGTGGCCTCCAGGGTGTACACCAAGGTCGGATCATTGGTCCGCCGTGTATACGTGACCACACGCGTATCGCCCACCCCGTGATCGATGGTCAGTCGCGCGCCATCGGCCTCTCGCGGATGCGTACCGAATACATATTCCTGGTCATTGGAAAGCCCGTCGTTATCAGGATCCGCGCCCCCTCCCCACAGCGTGGCTTCCAGTGCGCTATTCGTCAACTCCATGCCAAAATTCTCGAAATTCCAAATAGCACGCGGCGTCCATGCCACCACCGTACCGTCCACCACGAAGATGTGGAACGAAACGGAGGCCGTCCCGCCGGCTGCATCGGTTGCCGTAACGATCACCTCGTAGATGCCAAATGCCACAGGCACACCGGTGATGGCGTTGCCGTCGAACTGCAACCCGTTGGCCCCGTTAGGGAAGATCACATCCATCGTTAAAGGCCCACCATCCGGATCTACAAACGAGTCGGTCGGCAGGATGAATTCGAATGGAACACCGATCTGGCCAAACTGATCGGGAATCGATTGCAATCCAATCGGCGGCCGATTATGGGCGAACCGATACATGAACGCATAGCCGTCCAACAAATTGGGCTCCGTGCCCGGCGCGCCGACGATACCGGTCCCGTCGCGTAAGCCGATCGCATAGCCCATCAACAAGGCGTCGTTGCCGCTGGGGCGGACGAATTTTTCGATCCGGGTCCATTCCGTGCCCCCCCCGTCGTCGCGCTTGTACAGGTACGCTGCGCCACGATTCAAGAGGGTAACGTTCTCGGGTGCGCCAACGAACAGGTAGCCCCCGCTCAACGCGACGCTGGTGCCAAATTTGCGCGTGTCTTCGGTCGGTTCGCGAACTTGGGTCTGTGCAAGGTAGGTATTGGTACCGGCCTCACGCTCAAAAATATATACGCGTCCACCCAACTCCACGCCCGGCCCAGACCGCATTTCCGGCGCACCGACCGCCAGCGTATCCCCATCCTGTGCAACGGACCAGCCGAACGCGCGAGAGATATTGGTTTGAATGGCCGTGACCGTCTCGACCAGCCCCCAGGCGTCGGGACCGCCTGCGTTCCGGTTAAAGTGATACACAATGCCTTCGGTCCCACCCGGTGTCAGCGCATGGCGTGGAGCACCGACAAAGAGCGTGTCCCCCTGGACCGACACGGCCCGGCCAAACTCGCTATTGGGCGTGCCGGGACCTTCCGGCATCCAATGCATGATTTCACCCCAGGCATTGGATCCACCATGATGCCGACCATACAAATAAACCGCCCCGGCCGTGTTGGGATTGCCATCAATGACGGCGTTCGGCACACCGACCGCCAACAGATCGCCATCCAAAGAAACCCGGAATCCAAACTGGCTCCCCGCCAATAGGTTCGTCGGCGACACCTCCACCATCTCGCCCCACTGATTCGGACCGCCCAGATTCCGGTCAAAAATGAACACGCCCCCGGCCGGAACCCCGTCTACCCGTCGACCAATGGCGCCCACGGCCACGAGGTCCTCGGTCATCGACACCGCTCGGCCGAAGCGGTCATTCGTGCTCAACGTCGCGGGTCGCAGCTCATGCAAGACCTGCCAGCTATTCGTCGTGCCGGCGATACGCTCATAAATGAAGGCCATGCCGGATAGCGGCGCATTGGACGACACCACCGGCGCCCCAACCACGGCGTAATCGGCCAAGGTCGCCACCGCCAACCCGAAGCTGGCACGCGCAGCCGACTCGTCGGGCTGCAAGATATCTTCCAGCGCGTGCAGCGCAATAACACTGGTATTGAGATCCTCCACCGGCGGCGCAAAACCATCGTCCACCGACAAGCGGAACGCCGTCGTTTGCGGGGCTCCCGCGGATACTGCACCCGACACGGTAAAGGTCAGCGCCCGCAATTGTGCCTGCGCTTGCGCGGCCGTAATTCCGGTAGCGCGATAAACGCCGCCACCCTGATCTACAAAATCACCCAACTCGCTTAGGCTCCCGTTGCCCGGCGGCAGGATGGCAACGGTCACCGTCAACGGCTGCAGCCCCAAATCATCCACCTCTGTAATGGTGACCACAGAGAAGGGCTGAATGGGTACCAAATAGTAGAAGGACTGATCGGCGACGGTACCCCCAATGACGGGCGGATCATTAACCGCTGTAACGCTGACTACGGAATTAGAGTTGAGCACGGCCGGTGACTTGTTGTCTGTCACCGATATCGTAAAGATCGTATCTTCCGTGGTCGGGACGGTGATGCGATTTTCCGTGGGACGGAACTCCAACTCGCGTATCGCCGCCGTGGCCTGCGCACCGGTTACATTGGTGAGCCCATACTGTCCGCCGCCCAGATCCACGAATGATCCAAGATTTCGCAGGACGCCTTTGGCCGCGTCATCCAAGGAGACCACGACATCAACAACCTCCTGGAATTGTTCATCGATTTCGATGATGGTGACTTCCGTAAACGGCTTGACCGCCTGTTTATCTGTAATCGCCAATGTAAGCGCATCGTTAAAAATGACCGGCGGATCGTTTCGCCCTTCGACCAACAACGTGAGGGTCGACGTATCCCGGTCGCTGCCGGCTTCGTGCACGATTACATCGACGCGGCCGGTGACGGTCCCGCCGGCATCATCGTCAATCAGGTAGAAGAACGTTTCGGTGTACGGATAAGGACCGCCATGTCCGGCATCCGGTGTGTACAACACGGTGCTATTTCCGCTCAGGATCACCGTGCCGCCTTCGGTGGCGCCGAAGACATCAAAGAGCGAGTATTCGTCGGTATAATCCAGCGTGAGGACATCGTTCAAGACCACATCCAACTCTTCTTCGACCGCATCGGACAAGACGGTAAACAGGCTGGGCAGTGTCGGCAGACTGCCGACATGCACGAAGACGGTCGCCGAACCGGTGCCACCGAATCCGTCGTTTACATCATAGGTAAACTCATCGGTGCCGACAAAATCGGTCGGCGGCGTATAGCGCACCATGCTACCGTCAATACTCACCAATCCACCGAAGGACGACGGCGAGGACACGGCAGTGATCGTCCAGCCGGCTGCGGAGCCGGGCAGCACGAAATCATTGGCCAGCACATTGAGCGTGTTATTGCTCGAGTTCCGGGCGACAGTGAAACGATCGTCCTGAGTCAAGGCCACAAGATTGTCTTCGCGGTTTTGGACCCGCACATGTACTTCGGCCGATGCAAAGCGCCCGACACCGTCCGTAATCTCGTACGTGAAGCGTTCGGTAAATTCCGGCGACGGCTGCGTGCCCGGACGATAGATCAGCGACAGGTTGTCCGGCGCAATCTGCACCGATCCACCTTGATTCGGCGCATTGGTGCCCTCCCCAAGAGCCCAGATGGTGAAGGTCTGATCCAGCGCAGGCTGAATCCGGTCGTTCGCCAACACCGGCAATGTAAAGCTACGGGCCACATTGGTGCCTGGCATCAATTCATAAAAGACGCTGTACGTATCGTTATTGGCCATCAAATTGCCGCGCCGGACATTGACGGTGACTTCCGCCACGTCCGTGCTGACGGAATCCGACATGGTGTACTTGAACTTCTCTTCACCGAAGAAACCGGGCGCCGGGGTATAGACCAGCCGGTTGTTCACGATAGATACAGACCCCCCCGCGCTCGGTGCGTCGGGCCCCGCGCCCAGACCAATGATGGAGTAGGTCTTATTGACATTCGGCCAGGACACATCGTTGGTGAGTACGTTGAAGACGTAATTCGCCCCGCCACCCCGGACGGAGAAGACATTCGGATTGGCATACGTGCCGGGAGCGACGGTCTCAATCGACACGACCCCGGTCGCGGTACGCGGCGGTGTGGAACCATCTTCGATCACATAGGTATACTCCTGTGGCCCCAACGCGCCGTTAGCGGTAAAGAGCAGATTCGATCCGCCGGGCCCAACAGCCATGCTGCCGTTCGCGGCTGCGGCCGGGTCAACCGAAACGATCCGCAAACTGGTCGGGCGGACGGCCGGCAGCGTGCGATTGTTTTCCAGGACGTCCAGCGCAACGGCAGCCGTATTGGTCGCTTCGAGCTTGTAGAAGTTGCGGACGGCATCGATCCGCCCAACCGCCACGTGTACCGTGGCTGTGCCCGTGCCACCGATTTGATCGGTCGCCACATAGCGGATCCGTTCCACGCCAATGAAGCCGGGTTCCGGCGTGTAGACCAATCCGGTCGCTGCCGCATTCACCGAAACCGCACCACCTACCGCATCGTTAGTGAAGAGGGATAAGATACGCAAGTCCGCAATGGATTGGGTAACCAGCTTATCGTTAGCCAGCACATTGAGATCGTTGTCAAAGCTGCCGGGCAATACGCTGAAGTGGTCGTCGCTGACGTCGAGCGTGCCGCGCCGCTCAATCACCGTAACCTGCGCCTGGGCCGTTGCCCGGGCAACACCGCCCGCACTGACTTCATACGTAAACTGCAGGGGCGTAAGCGTGGACGCCGTGAAGACCAGCGTGTTGTTGGTCAAGACCGGCTGCCCGACGATATTGGAGGACAAGACCTGCGTGATCGTCAAACCACTACCCGTATTCGGCAGCATGTGATCGTTGGCGAGCACGTTTAGCGTCACCGTCTCGCCCGCCGCCGCGGTGAAGCGGTCATCGGCGGCGTGTAGCACGCCATTCAACGGCGGCACCACAGAACGCACCATCACGCGCCCGCTGTTCACATCGCCTTTATCATTTTGGATCGTGTAGCGGAAATAATCTTCACCGACAAAGTCCGGCGGCGAACTATAGATCAATGATAACCCGTCCGGTGCGATCTCGACGACTCCGCCATGCAATGCAGGACCCGCATCGATAATCGTGAGGACCCCTTCCGAGTCGGTGAAATCACGATCATTGGCCAACACGTCCAGCACGCGATTACTGGTTCCCGCCGGGATGTAGAAATAGTCGTCCACCGCAAACAGGAAGCTGTTGTCGGTGATGGTGTAATCGAACACATTGGTGAAGGACTGCCAATCGGCGAGTTGGTCCAGCAGGAAGGATACCGTGGAGTCATGCGTAATCCCGGTGCTGGAAATATCCACTTGCGCCAAACCGGGGTTGGTGACTGATGTCGCCGGCACAAAACGCAAACGGTCGTCGGGTTGAACTTGATTGATATCGAACTCGATGGCTTGCCCCCGATCCATCAGCTCCGCGAGGGTGACACTCCATACCTCATCTTCGTTGGTGGTGTATTCATCCACGAACGGAACGGAGAAATCGATCGGCATCGCAATCGGCGTATCGTTGACGCCGATCACCAGCACTGCCACGAGTGAGGTGACATTCCCGCCGGTCATGCCGTCGGAAACCACTACCTCGAACGTGTCGATGATCATTTCTTCGCGGGCCAGCGCTTGCAGGTTACTGGAAACCGTCGGGTCATACGTAATCACGCCCGCAGCCAAGGTCAGCTGCGCCATCTCGCGGCTTAATGAATCCACCGCAATGATATCCAGCACGTCGATGCGATCAATATCCTCGTCATTGGCCAGCAGATCGGCCACGGCCAGATCAAGTGGCGTATCCTCATCGGTGACAAAGAAATCGTATAAGACGATGGTTCCCGGGATGGTCCCGCTTTCGTCCAAGACATGCAGATCCGTCCGCCCCGGTCCACCCGACGTCGGCGGCAACAGGTACATCAAGTCCAACCCGTTCTCCAGCACGTCGGCCAGCGTGGTGGCGTCATCGAGAATCGGATCCAGCAGATGCAGGGAGTCGGGATCCGGCTTGGGCACGGGCGGGTCATTCACACCGATGACGATCATATCAACGGGACCGATCCCCACGGCGCCATGGCTGTCCTCGATCGCGTACCAGAACCGGTTGGTATACAGCTCATCCTCGGCCAATCCGCGCAGGAACGTCGAGGCATTCGCATCGTAGACTACATTGTCCAGCGTTTCGTCCGCGCGCAGGGTCAATTTGACGGTCGCACCGACATCGGTGACGGCGTCGTAACGATTGTCTTCGTTCAGAATGACCCAGACCCCCTTGGTCGAATGATTGTCCACAAAGAAGCGCGGGATCGTAAACGAGTCGGCGTCAACCACGGTGATCTCGTGGTACCCGTTATAGGACGGATG
>SKLK01000018.1 GCA_007123265.1 Kiritimatiellia bacterium | reverse complement strand
AGGTTGGCAGCACGTCTTGCGACGGGGCATCCATCATTGTCAACTGATCCACGGGAATCCCGTGATCATGGCACCATCCCTTTATCCGACCGTGTTGTTCGTAATCCGGCGCGATGGCGATGTGCCGGGCACCGCAGAAGGCGAGGGTCAATGTGGAATATCCGCAGCCGGTTTCCAGTGTATGGGCTTGCTCCGGTAGATGCTCGATAATCCAGCGCAAAAACTCGACGCCCAATGGCCAGGCTTCCTCCCGGCCCTCATCAGGGGTCCCGGCCGGGTGCACATAGAGCTTTGGCTGTTCGGTACAAAGTTGCTCCAGCAACTGAAGGCGTTTTTCGATTCTTTGAGGTTCTTGACCGCTCATGATATCTCCATTCGTGCTGAGTACGTTAAGATGGGATTCTTCCCTCCATAACGCCAACAAAAAAGTCCTCCACGGCGTCCCTCGAAAAGCGTCGAATGAACGAGGCAAGATCGCTCTTCACGGGATCACCTGCACCGTGCCGGAAGCTCTGCCAAGCGGTTCGCAACCCCGCTGCGTCGCCGTACGGATAGGTCATGCCCAGGCGATGGGTTTTGGTACGCCAGCCGACCAGTCCCGATGCAGGCGTGAGCACCGGCTTGCCGGCTTCCAACGCCTGTAAAAGCGTGCCACTGGACATACTCAAGCGATGTGTAGAGACAAAACGGGAAATTGATGCGAACAAGAGATCGACCAAGTCCTCGCTTTCGATAAAGGCACGTGTCTCAAACAGGCGTCCCTGACGCAGCAATTCGTCTCGCACGGACATCACATCATAGTCATACCGCTTCCCCGGTTCACCGCGCTCGGGCGCACCGGCATGAAGCGCATACGTCCCAGGCGCATCCAATGCCAACTTCAAAAACCAGTCATAGCCTTTATACCATGCGCCGGTACCGAAATAGAGCAGCACGTTGTCGGGCCCCGCCTGCCGCACATATTCCTGAACCGGGTCGGCGAACTGATGCCAATCCGCATGGCGTCTTTCGTCTTCACGGACATCAAAGACCCGGTAGATTTCCGGCATCCAGGTTACCGGCGCGCCGTAGCGTGGTGGCAGTCGCTCGTCCTTAACGATCAGCGCATCCACCAAACGGTGCTTGAGCAAAATCGATTCATAGAAGTAGTGGGCTGACGCGCGCCGGTTGAACAATGCTCGTTTGGCACGCCCCAGCGTCCGGCGCACCGTTGGTCCGATCATGGGTTCCACTTCGCCCGTATAAAAGTCCTCACGGGGATACCATGCGGATGTACGGGAAAAGATCGCCGCGACTCGCCCGCGAAGGCGTAGGCTTTCATCTGCTGCCATACGCCGGAATTCATCGGCCAACCCATCGGCTTCGATTAATAACGTGGCATCGGCTTGCGCTTCCTTTTGGATGGTGACGAGTTGTTCGACGGTAGCGTGACCCTGCCCCCCGCCCGTATAGTTTCGGCTATCCAGGCAACGCACACCGTCTTCGTCAGCCAGTCCCCGCAGATTCGGCCAGTGATCCAGCCAGTCCTGCTTTTGCGCGGGACAGGCTACCGTGACGTGATGCCCGGCCGTCAACAGTGCTCTTGTTATCACCCGCACATAGACCTGTGGATGGCCGGTCAACTGGGGCGCATAGAGCAGCATGTTCATTCGTCGCGCCTCTCCGGCTCAATACGGGTAGATCGACTCATAGTACTTCACGGTTTCATCTACTCCTTGCTGAAAAGGCGTAAACTTAAAATTGGGGAAATACCGGCGAAAGCGACGCTGAGACATAATTTTCGACGGCGCACCGTCGGGATAGCTGGTGTTGTAGTTAATCTCGCCGGAGAAGGACAATGCGTGAGCGATCAAATCGGCCAATTGCCGGATCGAGATGCCCTCTTCGCGGGCGATATTGACCGGTTCACTATAGTCGCGGTGATCCAGCGTCTCCAGGACCTCTCGCACTACCCGCGCAAAATCGGGGGCGTATAGCCATTCCCGTACCGGCGTGCCGGTCCCCCATATTTCTACTGGTGTTCCTTCCCGTCCTGCTTTAACAAACTTAGCGGCCAAGGCATTGAGCGCGTGGGCTTTCTCCGGATCGGGGGAATCGTGTGGACCGTACATATTGGGCGCGATTAGAAATATCGAACGCATCCCATGCTGTTTCCGATAACATTCCCCTAGCACTAAAGCCATGCGGCGACCGGCCCCGTAGGCCAAGACCGAAGAGTGAATGGGGCCGTGATCCCACTCTTCTTCGCGCAGAACCGCAGCATCACCGGGATAGAAACAATTGGCAATGGGTTGCACCAAGATCGTCGACGGAAATTGTTCGCCGAGCACCTGATAGAGATTTAGCAACATGCGCAGGTTGGTCTGCAACACTTCAGCGGCGTGGTCGGAGACATACTTGAGGCTGCCGACCATCGCCGCGCAATTCACTACGGCATCGGGTTGCTCCTGCGCCATGACGCCGGCAAATGACGCAGCGTCTAGTAAATCGCATCCGGTCGCCCGCGAAGCACTCGCCACCGCAAATGAACTTTTCCCCAGCTCAAGCGCCACGGTGCGGCCGACAAATCCACGATGTCCGAGTAATAAAACCTTCATTCGTCCATACTCCCTTAGTAAAACTCCGCATCGGCCGAACAGACATCCCAAAATCGCTCCGCTGCGGTCTTGTCTTGTCCCGGTGCCAGGCATAGCCAGCGTGCTTGTTCGCGCCGTTTAAAGCCGGCCCTTCGGGCGGCGCGGGCGATCGTGCCCCCATCCATGGCCCACAACGCCGGATCGCTTATCCCTTCAGTCGCAAACCAATCTATAGCCGCTCCCAACCAATCAACCAGCCGGTCGAGCGACGCTGGCTTAATCTGCACGATATCGCCATACTTCCTGCTGCTATCGTCAGGATCACTGAATACTTTTACCCATCCACGCAGTCCACCGCGATCAATTGTTTCGTACCGATTCGTTGGATGCTGCGCAAAGCGCCAGGCGCATATGACATCGTCATAAGCGAAGCCGCAGCTGGCTGCCGTCGCATGGTCCTTGGCCTCGTCGTCATTCGCCGTTTCTGGAACGTATTGATATAGTGGTACCGTCCCTTTATTCACCCATTTCGGTTGGCGCATGATCGCCTGAAGCCCGTGGGCATTGGGCAACACGACGTACAGCGCCACCTCAGGAAACGCGGCCATAGCGGCAGTCAACAAGCGGGGGAATATTCCTTGCCCCCGGAACTCTTCCTCGACGAGCATATCCACGATATGTCCGGCCAATGAACCGTCGGTAACGGTTCGCTGCACACAGCCACATGTGCCAATCAGCGAGCCTTCGCTCTCCACCACCATACATACGGCAGGAGGAGCGGGCGAAAAGAATTGCCACTCAAAATAGGCGGCGGGTTTATCCTGTCGATAGTATTTTTGGAATAGCTGCGAAAGAGCACCCGCATCTTCCTTTCGGGCCGGCCGAATCACAGCTTGTTGATCCATTGCCACGCGGCCTACCACCCTTCCCTAACAGCAGCAATAATTTGCTCCACGTGATCATCCGTCAATTGCTCATGAACAGGAATGGAGACCTGCGTTGCATCGAAGAGTTGTTGGCCGGGCAAGTCCGCCTGCTGTTGCCCGAAGACGGCATTGTGATGGATGCCCTGATGCACGACGGAAGCGGGGATACCCTTGGCTCGTAGCGACTGAATAAAATCCAAGCGACGTTCGACCCGAAACGTAAACAACCACCACGCACAGTCCCGATCGTCCTGATAGTCCAGTAATGAGATGCCCGGCACCGATACGAACGCACGGCGATACTGGTCGGCAATCGTTCGACGGCGCGACAAAATGCCGGGTAAATCCGGAAGGTTGGCCAGCCCGAGGGCTGCGGCATAGTCATTCAAGTGATACTTGAAGCCAACCTCCCCCACATCGTACTGACGCTCTCCTTCCTGAGACATCGGGCTATCGGCGCGGTCAATGCCAAACCACCGTCGCCGCGCGGCCATGGAAGCGTCATCTGGATCCGCGCATACCAGCAGACCGCCGTCACCGGTCGTGATGTGTTTGATGGCCTGAAAAGAGAACGTAGTGAAACGGGAAATCGCACCTACGGGCCGCCCCCGATAGGTCGCGCCCAAGGCATGGGCGGCGTCCTCAATGAGCCAGAGTCCGTGCGCTTCGGCCACCCGATGCAACTCATCAAGTTCACACGGATAGCCGGCCCAATGGACCGGCAGGATCGCTCGCGTGCGCGGGGTGATTTTCGCGCGCACCGACGCCACATCAAGATTGCCCGTGCGAACATCGATATCGGCAAATACGGCTTTTGCCCCCGTTTGCAAGATCGCCATACCCGAGGCGATGAAGGTTTGAGCCGGCAAGATAACCTCGTCACCTGGTCCAATCCCCCCGCATACCAAGCCGAGATGCAATGCCGATGTACCGCTATTCACGGCGACTGCGCCCTGAATCCGCACTAGCGATTCCACCGCCTTTTCGAATGTGCGAACCAGTTCGCCCTCGCTTAGGCGGCCACCCTGAAGCGTCTCCGCGACCAGCGACGGAGCCTGCGGGGAGACATGCGTAATGAAGAAAGGAATCATGTTTTTCCTCCTTCGTCCCACTCAATCGGCAAGTGTACAGAGCCTGTCAAACGCCGGTTGTATACCCAGTTGGAGTCAACCCCAACATCAGAGACAAAATAGGTGGAGGCACCCGGGATATAATCCAATCCGACATTCTCGTCCGCACGAGCCAAGCCGACATCGAGCTCAAACATACCCGGCATCAAGACGCCCCCGGGAATTGTAGCATCAAGGATTTTTGTATCCCCTGCGGCCAGACCAACTATTGGCGAGTGAAACGTCGTCACCCGCAATCCATGTGCGCGGATGGCGAAGCCTAACTGTATTCGCGATTCAGTGGCGGCTGCGGACAACTTGAAGCGAACATGAATGGGCTCACCGTATTTAAAGTTAACGCTCGATTGTCCGTTCCGGTCCAAAAGCTGCAGC
The DNA here is from genome assembly GCA_007123265.1 of Kiritimatiellia bacterium. Classification (GTDB taxonomy): domain Bacteria; phylum Verrucomicrobiota; class Kiritimatiellia; order SLAD01; family SLAD01; genus SLAD01. The sequence continues at coordinate 2,392 of SKLK01000018.1, read as the reverse complement.
GTATTGATCTGGACCGCGGAATGAACCCGGTGCTGCTCCTTGGTAAACGAAGTCACTCCTGAGCCGGTCCGCCCAGCATGTTCATAGGCGGATACGACTTTTTCGACCGTATCTTTAGCGTGGGCAATCTGGCCGTTATCAAGCCAGACAGCGGTCTGACATAGATTTTGTACGGCGGCCAGATTGTGGCTCACGAACAAGACGGTACGCCCTTGACTCGCTACTTCACTCATCTTGCCAATGCATTTGGTCTGGAACGCGAGATCCCCAACCGCTAACACTTCATCGACGATTAATATTTCCGGCTCCAGATGGGCCGCAACGGCAAAGCCCAGTCGGACCACCATGCCGCTGGAGTAGCGCTTGACGGGCGTATCGAGATAGGCGGCGCAGCCGGAAAAGTCGACTATTTCATCGAGCTTGCCTTGGATTTCCTCTTTCGTCATCCCCAGAATGGCCCCGTTGAGGAAGATGTTTTCGCGCCCGGTCAGGTCTTGATGAAAGCCGGTACCCACCTCAAGCAAGGAGGCAATCCGGCCTTTAACGCGCACCTCGCCCAACGTCGGCGCGGTGACGCGGCTGAGAATTTTTAAGAGCGTGCTTTTACCCGCCCCATTGCGGCCGATGATGCCGAGCACCTCGCCCTTGCGAACTTCAAAATTGATGTCCTTCAAAGCCCAAACATAATCTGACGAAAATTCTGAAAGGCTGGAATGCTGAAATGCTGAAATTTCAGGTTTTCCGCGTTTCAATCTTTCAGCTTTTGCCTCTCGGCGGCGCGTGCGGATATTCTCTCCAGTGACGGAAAGGTATGGATCATCCTTACCGCGGACACGATGCCACCAGCGATTGATATCGTGGTGCAACGATCCCGTCGATACCTCGCCGAGACGGTATTGCTTGGCGACATCTTCAACCTGGATAACTACGCTCATGGATAATGAATGCTGAAAAACTGAAATCCTGAAACGCTGAAATGCTGAAAGTTAAGGTTTTCCGCGTTTCAGCTTTTACTCCTCGTTTTCTGCACAATGGTGACAAATATTGCGATCAACTCTGTTACCTCCTTCAGCAGGCTATCGACCGTCTCTCCCGTTATCTTGCAGTCCTCGTTGAGCAACTCAAGCCACAGCTGAGATTCATCGGCTTCCTGCAACAGGCCATCGATTTTCGAACAAAACTCTGCTGGCGATCTAGCTCTCGATGCCTCGCGTGAATGGGCCGCAACGGATGTCCCAGATCGTAAAAGCTGCCGCCCAACAACCTGTACCTCTGGCCTGTTCTTAGGCAACGTTACATAAAAACGAAGCACCAAGGAGGCAAATCGTTTCGTCCGATCCCGCAATTCTTCACTCAATCTCATTTGATTTCAGCTTTTCAGTATTTCAGCTTTTCAGCGTTTTCCTCAAACGGTGTCCATAAATGTCCGCTCGACCCGGTTGAAAATGATGATTCCGGTGATCAGCGCGACGATGGCAAATCCGGCGCTGTAGCCGAGCCAGCCCCAGTGCAACGTGCCCTGCCCCATGAAGCCGAGGCGAAAGGCCTCGATGATCGGGGTGATCGGATTGGCCAGCAGGACCAGGCGCAACCGTCCGCCCGTGATACTGGAAAGCGGGAAGATAACCGGTGTGGCATACATCGCTAACCGGACACCGAATTCAAGCAGAAATCGAAGGTCCCGGTACTTTGTCGTCAACGCGCTAAATAGAATGCCGAGCCCCAGCGCCAATCCGGCCATTATCAGAACCAACACAGGAAACAAAAGAACAGCCGGAGTCATGTGAATATCCGCGCCGCGCGCCATATAAAAGGCCCAGAACATCATAAAGAAGCCAAACTGGAGCGCAAACGTGAGCAAATGGGATATGGCAAGTGAGACCGGTACGGCCAGCCGCGGGAAGTAGACTTTTCCAAACAGATGCGCATTACCGATAAAGGTATTGGACGTGGCCACGAGCACAGCGGAGAAATACATCCACAGTACGTTGCCGCTCAAATAGAATAGCATTTTAGGCAACCGATCGGTGCTTAAGTTGGCGATATTTCCGAATACCACGGTAAACACGATCGTAGTCAGCAAGGGTTGAATGACAAACCAAGCCGGACCCAGAATGGTCTGCTTGTACTTGGAGACAAAGTCCCGGCGCACAAACATATACACCAAATCCCGGTATCGCCATAGGTCGGACACATGCAGGTCGAACCAACGCCCCTGTGGGCGGATGATGAGATCCCACTGTTGATCCGGTACAGGTGTAATGTGGTCAAAGTCGTTGTTCATGATGATTTGCCAAAAGCTTGTACCAGATTACCCGTATCCGGTCGATGTTGAAGCGATCTGCCCCCCCGATGACCGTAGGGCCAATACGTTCTCCGCGCTACCTCTCTT
>SKLK01000134.1 GCA_007123265.1 Kiritimatiellia bacterium | reverse complement strand
TAATCGACATTCGTCCACTCCAGATAGGTGGCCCAGCCGACACTGTCCTCGTCTGTGGGCAAGTAGTCCGGAATTAACTGTTTCAGTTCGAAGCCATTGGCCAATTGGGTGGTCAGCACCGGGTCATGCAACGTCTTGTCCTCGACATTCTCCGCATACTCGTGCGCCGTCATGTCTTCGCGGTGCGTGTGGTAGCCGGGAATGCGGCCGCCGATGACAATGCTCTTCAAGTTTCGGTCGCGAACCAGATCCTTGCGGGCTTGGTATAGACGCCGGGCCAGCTTCATGCCGCGAAAATCCGGGTCTACCATGATTTCGATCCCGTAGAGCGTATCGCCGTTCGGGTCATGGTTGCGGATATAGCCGTCGCCCGATATTTCCTTCCAGTTGTGCCAATCGGAATACAAATCGAAATCGACAATCAGACTGGTGGCCGACGCGGCCACCCGCCCGTCCACCTCGATACAAAACTGGCCTTCCGGAAAGTGTTCCAGTTGGCTGTCGAACTGGGCCCGTTCCCAGGGTTCCATGCCCGGAAAACACCGCTTTTGCAGCGCCACAATTTGCTCGAAATCGCCCGGCTTAATGTTGCGTAGGATGATTTCACTTTCGAAGTCGCTAATATCCAGTTTCTTGCTCATACCCTTTTTCTCCAATGCAAAACAGTATAGACCAGCGACGTGTCATGTGTCGAGTTGGGTAAATGGACGACGCGTCGCTCGCAAGGGCGAAATGATTGAACCCGGCGTCGCCCTTGCTTTGCATGGGTAAGGCTCTATAATGATGAGGTGTTTGATCGATTCTATCACGAGAGGAGTTACGGAATGAAACAACCAATGATTCGCATGTTGAGCACCCTGTGTCTGTTTGCCCTGATCACCTCTGCCCAGGCCCGTTTGTCGCCGGACCAATTGGCGGACCGCATTGAGGCGGCCCATGCAGAGCAGCTCAGCAGGATTGAGCGGGTGACGTTTACCTCCAACATTCAAGGGGGCATCATCGATGGGATCACCAGCGTGACCCGATACGAAAAAGTGATCAAAGATGGTCGCGCGATCCTGCAGGCCTTGGACGATGACTCCGAGGAAGCCGTCAGCCTCGCGGGTATGCATGATGGGTTGCTGCCGAAAATGGTGCGTGGCGCCAGCAAGGTGGAAAGCGGGCGTTACGATGGCCGTCCGGTCTACGTGGTCACTGTAGACGATGTGGATTTTCTGAAAAGCCTCGAGGATTTTCAGATGGATGATGAATTCGACGAGGATTTCGAACCGAAGAAGGCCACCTTCTGGCTCGATCGTGACAACTTTGCCGCGCACCGGCTGGAATTTGTCCAAGCCGTCGCCGACGGCGGCGAAATGACCATAAACGTGACGATGCACGACTACCGTACGCTACGGGGGCTGCCGGTTGCGCACCGGGTCAAAATCGATATTCGTGGAGTAGATCAAATGATCTCTGCGGCAGATCTGGCGGAAGCGCGAGCCGAAATGCAGCAGTTGGAAGAGCAACTACAGCACATGCCGCCGGAAATTCGCGATCAGATCAAGGCCCAGCTAGGCCCGCAACTGGCGCAACTGGAAGCCATGATGGATTCAGGCGGCACGTCGATGGAAGTGCACGTGACGGACGTATCGTTCGATTAAGTACCGCGAACGTTAGTGGCCTTCTTCGAAGGGAATTTCCCCTCCGGCTTGGAGGCTGCGCCAGATCTTTTCGGCGGTGAACGGTCCGCTGCGTAAGCGCACGCCACACGCGTTGTAGATCGCGTTGGCAATCGCCGGCAGCGGGCCGTTGATACCAATCTCGGCGATGCTCTTGGCGCCATACGGCCCCGTCTTCTCATAGCTGGGTACGAGGATGGTCTCCATCTCGGGTAGGTCGCTGGTCGTGTACAGTTTGTAATCGCCAAAGTTCCCGTTCGTCATGCGCCCTTGCGGGTTGAACAGATATTCCTCGGTCAAGGCATAGCAAATCCCGTTCATCACCGCGCCCTCGACCTGCCCCTCAGCGAGGCGTGGGTGAATTGGCGTACCGCAATCGGCGGCGGCAACATACTTGATCACCCGCACCTGACCGGTCATCGTGTCGACCTCCACGTCGGCAAAATGGGCGGCAAATGGCGGGGGCGAATGGTGCACGATCTTGGATGAGATATCGCCGATCTGGAATTGATTGGCCGAGTACATGGAGTGGAGCGCAATCTCGGAGAAGGTGACCTGCTCGCTACCGTCTTTGCGCATAACTACACCGTCCGCAATCGTCAATTCGCGGACAGAGCAATCCAGCATGTCGGCGCCCACCTGCAAGATCTGTTTACGTACTTTGCGCGCCACATCCAGTACGGCCTGCCCGCTGAGGTAGGTGGTGCTGGAGGCGTAGGCGCCGACGTCGAACGGCGTCATATCGGTGTCCGAGGAGTAGACAATGATCTTGTCCAAACGGGTGCCTAACTGTTCCGCGGCGATTTGGGCCAGCACCGTATCGCTGCCGGTGCCGAGGTCCGTCGCGCCCATCAGCAGATTGAACGAGCCGTCCTCGTTCATCTTTAAGGTGGCTGCGCCCATGTCGATTTCCGGTATCGCGGAGCCTTGCATCAGGCAGGCCATGCCGATACCGCGCCGGTAGCGTCCGGTCTTTTCGGTGTGCGGCTTGCGTTTGCGCCAACCAATCGCCTTGGCCCCCGCTTTGATGCAACGGGCCAGCTCACAACTGGTGATGGCCTGGTCCACCCCTTCACGACCCTCGCCCAACGCCCGGAAGACGGGTGACGTGTCGCCGCTGCGGATATGATTGCGGGAACGAAATTCGAGCGGGTCCATACCGATCTTTTCGGCCATTTCGTCCATCGCCGATTCATAGGCAAACGCGGATTGAGTCGCCCCATAGCCGCGGTAGGCCCCGCCGGCGGGTAAGTTGGTATAGACGGCCATGCCCAGAAAATGAATGTGGTCGCATTTGTATAACGGCAGCATCTTGCTACCGCTGTTGCAGACCACGGTCAGCCCTTGGCTACCGTTCCAGCCGGTATTCGAGGTAGCGTCGAGCCCGACGGCGGTGATCGTGCCATCGCGCTTGGCGCCCATGCGCAAACGCATCAGCATCGGATGCCGCGTGCGAGCGGCAACAAACTCTTCTTCACGGGTGTATTCCCAGTACACCGGGCGGCGGGTGCGCAAGGCCATCATGGCTACGACATCCTCCAGAATGATCTCCTGTTTGGCCCCGAAACCACCGCCAATGCGCGGTTTGATGACCCGGATCCGTTGCACTGGAATGCCGAGGGTCTGCGCAACGATCCGCCGACAATGGAACGGCACCTGCGTGCTCGTAGTGATGATGATGCGATCCTCGCGATCCAGCCAAGCCATGGATACGTGTGGTTCTATCGGACAGTGCTGGGCATAGTGATTGTAGAAGGGGTAATCAATGGTCTCGTCCGCCTCGGCCATGCCCCGCTCGAAATCACCGATCTCCATATCCACTTTCGCGGCCATGTTGCGGTCCTTGTCGTAGGGCACAGGGATCACGGCTTTGGCCTCGGGCTCGTCATGAATCACCGGCGCACCGTCCTTCATCGCGTCCTGAATCCGGAAGACCGGCTCGAGCACCTCGTACTCAACCCGTATGGCCTTTAACGCCGCCTTCGCAATCTTCTCCGATTCGGCGGCCACCGCTGCGACCCGGTCGCCGACAAAGCGGACCTTGTTGTCAAACATGAAGGTGTCGTAGGGGGAGGGCTCGGGATAGCCTTGCCCGGCGGTGGTGTGCACGATGCGCGGTACGTTGCCGTGGTGCAGGACCGCTTTGACGCCGGGCATGGCCTCGGCGGCGGACACGTCAATCGACGTGATGCGGGCGTGGGCATGGGGGCTGCCCAACATTTTGATCACTAGCGCATCGGCCGGCTTCAGGTCGCCGACATAGGACGGCTTGCCCAGCGCCAGGCTCATTGCATCGATTTTGCGTAAGGGTTGGTTGACGACGGAAAATTTTCGCTTGCTCATGATGCCTCCTCTTCGGTGCCGGGTGCGGCGCATTGGATAACGGCGTCCAAAATCTTTACGTAACCGGTACAGCGGCACAGGTTGCCGTCGAGATGCTTCTTGATCTCTGTTTCTGTCGCGTTCGGTTGCTGGTCCAGCAACGCCTTGGCGGTCATCACCATGCCCGGCGTACAGAACCCGCATTGGACCGCGCCGGCATCGGCTAGCGCTGTCTGCAGCGGATGCGGCCGATCGAAATCGCCTACCCCTTCGATTGTCTCGATCGTGCGACCTTCGACTTGAAACGCATAGAGGATGCAGGCATTGACCGCTCGTCCGTCCATAATCACGGCGCACGAGCCGCACATGCCGGTGTCGCAACCGCGTTTGGTACCGGTCAACTGGTTCCGCCGCAAGAGGTCGATCAGGGTTTCATCGGGCTCGATCCGGAACGTGCGAACCTCGCCGTTCAGTGTAAAGGTAATTTCTTTCATTCCGTATTTCCTTTCGCTTCCGTCCAGGCGGCGGTTAACGCGTCTACGATACGAACCGATGCCAAGTGGCGCGCGTAATCGTCTGATATCCCGTGCAACCCTTTCCAGCGCGCCTCGTCCAGACCCGCTTGCACCGCTTGTGTAAAGGCGTCCGGGCCCGGTCGCGCACCGGTCAAGGCCGATTCGATCGCAGGCATCCGGCGCGGCATGGGGGTCGCGGCGCCGATCGCCACGCGCACAGCCGCGATCTTGTGCTGGGCCAGTTGCAGCCATACCGCCACCGTACAGCGGCTGAAGTCCGTGGAGGTGCGGCGCTCTTTAAAATAGCCGAAGCCTTCGCCGGTTCGCAGAGCGGGCACCTGGACCGCTGTGAGTAGGTCGCCAGGATGCAAATGGTGAAAGGGTTGGACCGCGAAAAATTCGGAACTGCCCATAGTCCGCTCGTCGTCGCCGGTAATCACCAATTGCGCATCCAACGCCAACAACGGCACGGGCCAGTCTGACCAAGGGAATACGCGGACAATGGACCCGCCAATCGTCGCCATATTGCGGATGGGCTGCGTCACGAACTCGCACGCGACGCGGTCTAGCACCCAGCCCGGGGCGGCATACTCGTCCATATCTGTGACCGTGGCGGTGGCGCCGACGACGAACCCATCCGCTTCGGCATCAATCCGGTTCAAGCCGAGTTGCCGCAGGTCGACGGCCACTTTAGGGGCCTCGTCACGCAAGAAGACGTGCAGCGTCGAGCCAGCCACCGGCATACCTTCTGGTCCCAGCGCCTTGAGCGCATCACGCGCTTCCGTCAGCGTCTGCGGTATCGTGAAGTCAATATAGTTCATAGTCGCCCCTTCTACCGGTAACGAATGCCGGTCTTTTGTTCGGTTGCTGCTATCATTTGGTCGGTCAGTTGATTGGCTTTATGAAAGAGATCCGGCTCGTCTACGTCGATCAGTTGGCCCTGCCAAACGCGAATCTCCCCGTTCACCATCGTCATCTCCGTGCGCGGGCCCGAGCCACAAAAAAGAATCGCAGAGGCCGGATCGCTCATGGCACCGGCATAGTCGAGCCGGTCCAAGCGGAACATGGCGATATCGGCAGCGGCGCCGGGCCGTAATTGGCCAATTTCCGGTTGACCAAGAATCGCTGCGCCGCCTCGTGTGGCCATGTGCAGCACATGGCGGGGAGGCATCGCATCGACGCCGGTACCGACCCGGTGCACGAGTAGCGCCATCTGCATTTCGCGGCCGATATTGGAGGCGTCGTTGCTGGCGCTGCCGTCCACCGCCAAGCCGACCGGTACCCCGGCCGCCAGCATCTGAGGAATCGGGGCAATGCCCGAACCCAGCCGCATATTGGAGGAGGGACAATGCGCAATGCCGGTTTTCGATTCCGCCAGCAAACGGATTTCGTCATCATTAAAATAGATGCCATGCGCAAACCATACATCCGGGCCGATCCAGCCAACCTGTTCCATGTAGGCCAAGGGACGGCACCCGTGCATCTCGAGGCAGAACGCCTCTTCATCCAGGGTTTCACAGAGATGGGTATGACAATGCACGCCGCGCGCGCGCGCCAACTCCGCCGTTTCTGCCAACAGCTCGGTCGTCACCGAAAAAGGGGAGCAGGGCGCCAGGATCAAGCGACACATCGAGAACGGTTCCGGGTCGTGATAGGTGTCGATGACGCGTTCGCAATCGGCCAGAATCGTGTCGGCATGTTGGACCAGATCGTCCGGGGGCAAGCCTCCGGCGCTGCGGCCGCGGCTCATGCTGCCGCGGGTGGGATGAAAGCGGATGCCCATTTCACGCGCAGCCCGGATTTCGACATCCAGCAGATGGGCCGACGCCTTTTGGGGAAAGACATAGAAATGGTCCGTCGTCGTGGTGCAGCCCGACAACAGGAGTTCCCCGCAACCGATACGGGTACTGGTGTCGATAGCGGTTTCGCTCAATTCCCGCCAGATTTCGTACAAGCCGATCAACCAGTCGAAGAGTTTGGCATTTTGAATGTGGGGAATGTTACGGGTCAGCGTTTGGTAGAGGTGGTGGTGCATGTTAATGAAGCCGGGATAAACCACGCACCAGCGCCCATCAACCACCCGTAAATCCGGGTCCTGCGCCTGTAGGGCATCGACTTCCGCCGTTTCCGCCGCCGTAAAGATGCGGGCGACACGGTTGCCTTCCACCAAAAGATGCGCATGGGCCATGTCCGGCGCATCGTCCGCCATGGTTACCAGCGTATGTATGTCCCGAACCAGTACTCGATGATCTTGCAAAAGCACACCAATCCGATCTAGTCCCACACCCCGAGTCCACTGCAAAGGCTACGGGATGTCGCAGAATCAGGTCAAGCAGGAACGGGCAGGTTGACTTGTTTCGATTCGTTCCCGGCAAGACGATATTGTGTTTTGTTGGCCCGCCCTCTGCGGCTCTCCTCGCCCCCACCCGCCGGGAACACCGAGCCCCAGCTCGGCATGCCCACTTGTCCTCGCTTCCCTGCACACTCCCAATCTCCTCACTCCCACGCGAGAAGCGCCAGGCGGAGCGCCTGTCGCATCCCAACTCGGGAGGGCGAGCGTCCCCGCGAGCCGTTCGATTTCCTGTGTCACGACTCGACAGAGTCTCGCCCTCCCCGATGCAGTTCCGGCTTTAGCCCGCAGGAGTTTTCTTCATATTCTGCGTTTTCGCTCACGCTGATTAGCGGACTCTTCGTAGGTCAGGCATTCCAGCCTGACCGTTGAGCAGCGCTTGGTTGTTCTGGTGTGCGTTGGCCAAAAGGGTCGCGTGGGTCACGCGCCAGTCACGACCGATCGCGGTGTTGCGCGGGCCGGTGCGGACATGAGTCCAGCCCCGTCCCGCGCGCCTTGCGCTCGGCCCCGCCTGACGCGCTCCCACGCGAGAAGCGCTTTGCGCTTCGACCCT
>SKLK01000214.1 GCA_007123265.1 Kiritimatiellia bacterium | reverse complement strand
GTGGCATCCAAACATCCCGAGCTGCACATCAAGCGCGGCAAAGAAGAATGACCGGTCACAGCTCGAGCAGCAGGCCTTGGCGCGCCAAGTCCGCCTCCGACCAAGCTGTGTGCAGTTCCTTTTGTCGCTGATCGGCGGCCGCATCGTCCATATCCAAGCCGAGATGGGTAATCAACAGTCGCTTGATCCCTGCCTGCTGCGCTAACGCTACGCCATCCTGCCAGGTGCTATGTCCCCAGCCGCGGAAGCGCTCATAGCCGTCGCGCGCGTACTGGCCGTCAAAAACCAGGAGATCCGCAGGCGCGGGTTGACGACAAAGCTGCTCCAGCCAAGCCTGCTCTTCGGGGCTGGATTCCCCCCACTCTAAATCCGTCGCCACCACCAAGGCCTTGCCGGAAACCGTCTCATCGATGCGAAACGCCGTCGAGCCGCCGGGATGATGTAATGGACACCAGCGAATCTGCAAGTCGCCGTAGGCGATCGCCCCTTCCATCGATTCATCGTCCAGAATACGAAAGCGCTTGGTTGCTGCGCTGTCTTCCAGCGGCAAGGGCCATAGCGGGGGATGCAAGAAGGACGACGCCATGTCTTCAATCGTGAGTTCATCAAAAACCCGCGCGGCCAATTCGATCGTCCAGCCAGCGGTGTAAAGTGGTTGGAAATGGGGCAATCCGGCAAGATGATCCAAATGGTAGTGCGAAAACAGAAAGCAAACCGATCGGCATTCGGGCGCGGTGTCGGCTAGACGCTGTTCGACGGCTCGCAAGCCGGTACCGGCATCAATAATCAAGCGTTCGCCCGTCTGCCCCTCCACCAAGAAACAACTGCTATCGCCGCCATACCGCAGAAAATCCGCATCTGATCGCGTACCGCCGCCCCTGACTCCACCCAAAAACAGCTTCATGGCCTCGTCCCCGTCCCTGATCTACTTTTCAGTTAAACTCCAGATCCCGTCCCACGACTCATCTGGCGTTTCCATCAACGCTTTACAGCGCGCGGCATATGTACAGGAAAGCGGATCATCCGTCCACTGCGCAAACAGGTCATAGGCCTTTCCCCAAGCCTGCTGCTCGCAATGGGCTAGCGCCTGGGCAAACTCGGTCACAGGCACCGAAACGGTATCCCCGGCCTGCCCCAATACCTCGAAAACCCGCACCGGCGTCTGTCGTCCGACCACCCGAATGCGCCCCATCTCCCGTCCCACCAAGGCATCGCCGACCTCGGACCAGGTTGTTTCTGAAATCATGGTGTACGTTCCAAACGCCTTATTTGCACCCTCTAATCGGGAAGCTAAATTGGCGGCGTCGCCCAAGACGGTATAATCAAAGCGATCACGCGATCCCATGTTCCCAACCACCACGTCGCCGGTATGCACGCCGATCCGCATGTGCAAGTCGACTCCGGTGCGGGCGGCAAAGTCAGCCCGCCGCTCCGCCAACTTGCGCTGGCAACGCAAGGCCGTCCGGGCCGCGCGCAAGGCGTGGTCGGGCTGGGTCAGCGGCGCATTCCAAAAGGCGATGATCGCGTCCCCCTCGTATTTGTCCAGGGTTCCGCCTTCGGCCAAAATGATATCGGTCATATCGGTGAGGTAGTCATTGAGCAGTTGGGTCAAGGCCGTAGGCTCCAACTTTTCGGATATGCTGGAAAATCCCGCCAAATCCGAGAAGAAAATCGACAGGGTGCGGCGTTCCCCGCCGAGCTTTAACTGGTCCGGGTCCTGCATGATTTGTTCAATCACATCGGGACTCAGGTAGTGTTTGAACGCCCCCTTGATAAACTGTTTTTGCCGCCCTTCAAGGGTGTAATTGACCAGCACCGCTCCGCCCATGCTCAAGGTTAAAGCCAGCGTTTGCGGCACAATCGGCCACCAGATGCTGTAGGTATATAAGCCGAAGCCGAGCCAAGCTGGTAAGGGCAGAAAGATCACGAACAAAAGCAAGGTGTGCCAGGCCTTACCCACCGCCAGTGTCGCCAACGTCGCCAGCAGAACGAGAACAAACAGACTGATCGCCGCCCACCGCCGCGGCAACAATTTCACGAAGTCATTGGACAAGAAGTTATCCAGCATGGTGGTATGCACTTCGACGCCGGGCGTGACGTTACTGATGGGCGTTGGGCGCAGGTCCAAAAGCGCCGGCGCACTGACCCCAAAGAAGACATAGGCGTTGTTGAAGACGACCGGCGACAGCGATGGACGCTCGCCGCTTTGGATCCGGATTTCATCCATCAAGACTTGTCCCGCCTGAAAGCGCTCATGGGTGCCCGGCGGGCCGCGATACCGTAAAATGCTGCGGCCTTGATCATCGATCGGGATCGAGCGACGCCCCACGTGAATGCGGTTATCGCTAATACGCATCTCCGGTAATCGCCCGCCTGTCGGCGCGGCCGCGGCCATATAGGCGGAAATCCCTAATGCCGGGACGGCACGGCCGTCAAACATCCGGAATGTATGTACCCGGCGAATAATGCTGTCCCGGTCCGGGATTCCCTTCACATCGCCCAGAATCGTCGCATTCGTGGCTACATGCGGAATGGGGAATGAGGCCCGGTTCATGATCAGGTCATCCAGCGACCGTCCTTCGGCCCACGTGTCGAATCCGCGCAGGTTCAAACTATGATCCGGTACATGCTCGGGCCAGGCTGTGTATCCGCCGCCCGCGTCGCCGAGGAAAACGGCGCCGGCAAAGGGTGGCCCGTCGCGAATCGCCTCGCCAAACAGGGGGTCGTCCTCCGCATCCCTGAATGAATGATCGAAAAACAACATATCAAAGGCCACGGCACGGGCGCCGCCACGGAGACAGAATTGGAGGATCGCGGCATACAATTCGCGGGGCCATGGCCATGGAATGCGCAGCTCATCGGCGGCCCAGCGCAGGCTTTCCTCGTCGAGCATGATGATCTTGATATCTTCTGTCGCCAGCCCGGGTTGGGAACGGACCTGCACCCGCCAATTCCAGGTCGTGAATTCCCAGCGTTCCAGCCAGCCGCGGGAGTCAAGCTGTAGGACCAGCACCGTTGCGGCCAGCGTCAGCACCACGCCATAGGCCAATTTCTTCAGCCGTAGCCAGCTTCGACGCATTAAATGCCCGCCATCGCTTGTTGAAACCGAACCATACGTTGCTCCGGCACTGGTGGCGCAGGCGCATTGAAACCGCGTATACGCACGATGTCCCGGATTCGCGATGTGGGCGCCGGATGGGTCTTGGCAAAGTCCAAGCCGCCGGGCTCCAGTTGTTCATCCATGGCCTCCAGCATCCGTACCAACGCACGGGGATCATAGCCCACCCGCCGCATAATCGTCACGGCAGCCTCGTCCGCTTCGCGTTCCAAACGCCGCGAATAACCGTTGACCATCAGCGTATTGGAAACATCGGTGATCGCGCCTTCAAAGGCGTCCACCAAATCGGCCAGCTCGGCCGACCCCAGTGTGCGCGCGCTTTCAATGGCGAGGATCGTAAAAGCGGAGGTGAGTCGGGCGCCCTTAATCGCTCGCAGTCCATGCGCGTGCTGCACATGACCGATTTCATGTGCCAGCACCGCCGCCAACTCATCTTCGTTCTGGCAAAGGCGCAGCATCCCGCGTGAGACGAAGATAAATCCACCCGGCGCCGCAAAGGCATTGATTTCGTCGCTGTCCAGAATCAGGAACCGATACCCACCAAATGTGACGGGCTTGTCCGACGCCATCGCCAGTGCCTGTCCCAACAAATTCAAATAGCGCGTGGCCTCCGGGTTGTCATAGACCGAATAGCTATCGAGAATGGTAGCGGACACTGCGCGGCCAATGAAGTATTCCTGTTCCGGCGTGATATCTTCGAAGGTGCGTCCGACCGCCGACCCCACCCGGCGGATCGAGTCCGCCTCTTGTGGCGACAAGGTGCCTGTTACCTGCCCAATCGTTGCCCCCACATCAGAAACGGTTTCACAACTAACAGGCCATGTGAACAACGCGATCACGAGTGCCAGACGTTTGGTGAAGATCCATAGGCGCGATTTCATTCCGATTCGTCCTCCAACGGCTTGACGCCGCCCTCTTCCAAAAACGCCACCAGTTCAGCCGGTTGCTTGACCAACGTTTCCATGAAATCGACCCAAGTAAAATCGATTTCGCTGTGCTGAGAACGGAATTCGCCTTCCACTTCGGCATTGAAGCCACGTCCGGCTAACGCCAGTTCATCCTGCGTGGCGGCTCCGGACAAATCCTGATCCCCTGCTCGCAATTCGATCCGACGACGCGTCAACGCCGATTCATGGATCCATCCCTCGTGATCATCAATGCGCACCCGTCGCCAAGCGCCCTGCTCGGCGTCGACGGTGACCGAATCCCCGTACTGCACCACCGCGACCACCCCGCCGAGGAACGAAGGGCGATTCCGTAATTCGCCTTCCCGCACCTGCACGTTCATGGTCCTGGCGTGAGCGATTCCAGTCAACGCCAATACCCCCACAGCCAGTAGTCCAAACACCATCTTTTTCATGATTCTTACTCCTGCCCGTTTAGACGTCAGGCACCGGGACTTGCTTCAATTTTTCCTTGAGCTGCAGTACCCGCTCGATCTGCGCGGAACGCCACGCCTCGTCCTCTACTCGCTCCAAGCCCGTCAAGGCGGACCGGGCACTTTGCAACGCGAGCACCTGCTCGTCGCCCGCCGCAAAATGCCGCGCCGCCCGGAGGTAGCGATCGACGGCGGTCATAGGGTCATCCGCCGCCAGATGCGCCTCCGCTGCCCGCAACTGTGCGCGTGCCCTATCTTCAAAGCGCCCGTCCTGCTGATAGTAATAGGCCTCATCGTCGAAATGAGCGGCGGCCTGGGCCGACGCCGCCTCGCGCCATGCGATCCGGCCATTTACTTCAGCCACCCGCGCCCGCAATCGCCAAGCCGTCGAACGCCGAAGCTGGTGCTCCGCGGCCGCAATTTCTTGCCGGGCCTGCTCCACATCGCCCGTATCCAGCGCGATCAAGGCCCGCAAGCTGTGCACCTGCACCCGGTGCGGTCGCGTCAATGACGCGTCCATTAATCCTTCCAACAGCGCCCACGCGGCATCGACGCGCTGATCGTTCCATTCCAGCTCCGCGAATAGCAGACGCACGTCCACCGCCGGATCGTCCAGCGCCAAGGCCGCCGTTTGAGCGGTTGAAAGCCCTTCGCGGGCACGGGCGCTGTCGCCCAACAAATGGTGTGCGAGTGCCGCGTTGTACGCGCTGGCCAACAGCCAATCGTCTCGATCGGCGCGTTCCGCGCGCACGCGGGCGCGCTGATACAATTCCGCCGCCCGCGCGATGTCCCCCCGTTCGAAGGCGGCGTGGCCGGATGTCATCACGCGGGTGAAATACGGATCGCTGTACGGCTCCGGCCGCCCCGCCCCGCCCGGGCCGCCACAGCCGACCAGAAACAAACCGACGCCCAAAGCGAAGCTCAGCACGCAGCCCCGATACGCGGATCTCATGGCTGCCCCCTCTCCGCGCCAATCGCCATGGCGGGTGCCAGTCGCTCCGATTCCGGACGCGGTCCTTTTTCGATATGTCGCCGGATCAGCCAGTGCCGCTGGATCCCTTCAATCAGCACCTCGGCCTCCTGCAAGGTCGCCTGGGTTTGGTACACCAAACCCGGCACATCATCCAGCTCCCCCTTAAGCAGTTCGGCTATGTCCGGCAATTGAGCCGTGGTCTCCGCCACATCGGCCAGAATCGCGTTGACCTGTTCCAGCGCGGTTTGGACGCCCGCCACCAGTGCATCCAATTCAGCCGCCAATTCCGGATCGCTCAAAAGACGGCCAGCCGGCCCCTCCCCGGCCTCCAAGCCATGGGCCACACGATTGAGTGCGCCGATCAGTTGTTGGATATCGCCCTCCGGATTTCGTACATCCTGGGCCAGCCCGGTGTGTTCCTCCAATAGTTTTTGGAGTTGCTCGATCGCGGGCACGGTCGTCGCGCGTACTTCTTCAATCAGGGATTCCGCCAGATCCAATAGCTCCGTATCCTTGATCACCGGGATGAAGGCATTTTCCGGGTCCAAGCGCGCGCCCTGCCCGCTGCCAATCTCCAAGAACGCGTCGCCGGCCACCCCGAACACCCGCTTGACGATGCCGGTGGAATCCTCACGCATGAGATCGAAAAAGCGGCCGCGGATGCGAAAGACGCCCTCCAGAACGCCGTCCTCGCGCGGGGTAATATCCACTACGATACCGGCGGGCGTATCCAGGACCCGAACTTCAGAGCCCCGTTGCAAGCCCAACGATCCCTCTGGCGGGAATAAAGTCCGCACTTCATATGTCGGTTCAAACCAACCTTGGACGCGACCGGTTACCACAATGGCCGCGAGCAGAAGGGCGACCACAATCAAAACAAAGATGCCGACGATTTCATTTACGTAACGGAACTTGAACGGCTTCTTCATCCTAACGTCTCCATCTCCCAAACACCTTCCTTTACGGTAGCCGATTGGGTTAGTGAAAGCGAGTATTTGTTGAGCTGGTCCGGAGATTCCATAATCCAGAGGACGGCACATCCGGCGGCGCGCTTATCCGCTACCGCAGCAATGAATCGTTCTGCCTCAGTGCCCGACACATCCGCAAAGGGGTTCTCCAGAATCAACACATCGCGCTCGCCCAACAAAGCGCGCACCCACTGGGCCAGGGTCCGGTCGTGGCCGGACACCTGCACGGGGCGCTGGTTAGGCAAGGCCGAACGGCCAAAACGCCCCATCCAATCCAAGGCCTCAGCCACAATTTCTGTGTGGGGACGGCTGGTAAAATGCCGTTGCACCAAGGTGATATTCTCATCTACGTCGAGATTGCTGAGCCACGCAGTGCCGGCAAATATCCGGCCAATCCGACTGCGCCACTGTGCCGCGGCGTCCGCGGAACAGTTCTGCCAATCCTCGCCGCAAATCATGATGGTACCGACGGACGGAGGCCATACCCCCGCTACGGCATCCGCCAACGAAGGATAGCCTGACGCATGCGGCCAGCTCACGCCCAGGGCGTCGCCCGCCGCAAGTTCAAAAGAAATATTTCGTACCGGATGACCCCACTCATCCATTGGCTCCAAGGTCACAGATTCAAAGGTTAATCGCTGCTCCGACATGTTTGTTGGCCTATAAATAGATAATCAGTGAAATGATCGCCGACACGACGAACAAGGCCATGATACTGCGCATCAAGGCCCGGGTGGCGGCTTGTGGGACTTCGGTTATGGCGCCACGAATCTGCAATCCCTCGACGCAACAGATCACACCTGTCAATAATCCGGGCAACAGTGACTTGGACAATACGCTGAACACATCCGCCGGCGTCAGTGCCCCCATGACGCTATCGAAAAAGATCCTCGGCGTGCCGATATTGGCGCCCATCAAGAGGCCACTGACAAAGCCACTGGCAAAGGCCACGCCGATAAAAACAATAGTCAGACAGAAGATGGAGATCATCAT
>SKLK01000082.1 GCA_007123265.1 Kiritimatiellia bacterium | reverse complement strand
TGGCGGAGAGAGGGGGATTCGAACCCCCGGTACGCCTGATAGGCGTACAACGGATTAGCAATCCGCCGCTTTAAACCGCTCAGCCATCTCTCCTGTTGGGGCCAAGGAAAGGCCCGTGCCAATCGTGTAGCTTCGAATCTAGTCGATGGGTGACGCGGGTGCAAGCAGGAAGATGCACGGACGGATATCTACTTGCACGGATGCCTTGAAAGACGGATGGTGGGAGCGGTTATGAACTGGAAATCATTCTTCGACTCGCTCGGACTGAGCGGCACCCGTTGGCAGTGGCGGATCATGCGGTGGCAGAAGTACTGGCGTGAACAAGGGTTTACCTGGCGTCAGCAGCGAGGCCAGGTGACCTATCAGAATAAGTTCTGCGCGTGTGGCGCCTTATTGGACAAAGACGAACGTACCTGTCCCCATTGCGGGGCGCGGGCGCCCTCGTGGCGCGCACAGGTGCTGCGGCGCGCAGTGGGGTTGGTGGTGCCTTCGGCGGTAGCCGTTTCGACGACGTTGTTGGTTGTCAATAGCGGCTTCTTCCTGCTGGTTCTGGCCATTGACGGCGCACGCGCATTGGTGGCGCCCAATCTTGATCTGCTGGCCGGGTTGGGCGGGATGGTGCCCCGGTTTGTCACACGCGGTGGCTACCTGCTGCTGATCACCTATGGCTATCTGCATCTGGGCTTACTGCATTTCGGCTTCAATATGCTGGTGCTCTCCCAAGTGGGTCCGATCCTGGAACAGGAAATCGGTAAGGCCCGATTCTTTACTTTGTTCACCTTGGCGATTGTGGGCGGCGGATTGGCTCGCTATTGGATGAGTGATCCCATGGCGATGTTCGTTTTGGTGGGCGCCTCGGGCGGTTTGTTTGGCCTGATCGGTTTTGGTGTTTCCTATGCCCATGCGACGGGTGGACATGCCGCCCAGGAAATGCGCAATTTCTTTGGGCGCTGGGCGATCTATGGGTTCCTGTTCGGCTTTCTGGTGGGCGCGGACAATGTGGCCCACCTCGGCGGTTTCGTGGTGGGGTTGCTTCTGGGCGTGCTGGTCGAGCGGGAACGAGCCGATCGCGATCGATACACGCCGTACTGGGGCTACGCGGCAGGACTCTGCTTACTTGCCACGCTGAGCGGATTCGGTTGGGTGATTTGGCAGCGTGTGGCTCAGGGCGGCTGATCCATCATGTAAAAACGGCTCCGGGATCGTGGGGATCACCGGAGCCGTTCTTCTGGATCGCTTAACCGTGTGGCTCAGGGCCGTTCATGGGGCAGTAATTCGCCGCCAATGATCGAGGCCCCGCCGTCGACGTACAAGACCTGTCCGCTAATCTTCTTGGCATACGGCCCCATCAGGAAGGCGGCGGCGTTCGCCACTTCGAGCTTATCCGCTTCCGGGTCCCAGGGGAGGGGACTGATCTTGCTCCATGTCGTGCCCAACTCCTCGAACCCGGGGATAGCGCCGGCGGCTTTGGTGCTGAGCGGGCCGGCCGAAACGGCATTAACCCGCACACACTCTTTGCCGTGACGACGCGCCAGGGCGCGTACCGTGGCTTCTAGCGCCGCTTTGTTCACGCCCATCCAATTGTAATAGGCAAAGGCGACTTGCGAGGCGAAGCTCAAGGTGACAATCCCGCCGCCCTCGGTCATTTGGGGTTGGGCATAGCGGGCGACGGTGGCCAACGAGGCGGCGCTGATGTGAAAACCTTGCTTGAGATCCTCAATCGCATCGGTATGCAATTCCGGTCCAAGACAGGTTTTAGGATTGGCGTAGGCAATTGAATGCGTGACACCGGCGATGGGGCCAACGTCGTCAAACAACTGCTTCACCTCAGCCTCCACAGTGACATCGCAATACTTGACATTGAGCCGGTCCTTGTCTTCCTGCGCCCATTGCTTGTTGCGGTCGAAGAAGATCTTCTTCATGCGCTCGCTCTGAACCGTGTAGATGACGTTTCCGCCCCATTGCTCCACCACCTGGCCGATGGCATAGGCAATCGAGTCACAGTCCAGCAATCCCATCACCACATAGGTTTTCCCTTTTTCAATCATCGCGCGCTTCCTTTCGCTTCGCGGTTCGCTTTACATGCGGCTGCCGTAGCCGGCGCTTCCGTAGATGGCGTTGTCACCCAGCATCTCTTCAATCCGCAGGAGCTGGTTGTACTTCGCCACCCGGTCGGTACGACTCATCGACCCGGTCTTGATCTGCCCCGCGTTCGTGGCCACGGCGATATCGGCGATGGTGGTATCTTCCGTTTCACCGGAACGGTGGCTAATGACGGCCGTGTACCCGGCGCGTTTCGCCATTTCGATCGCGTCGAGCGTTTCGGTCAAGGTGCCGATCTGATTAACTTTGACCAGAATCGAGTTGGCTACGCCCATGTCGATGCCCTTCTTGAGGAACTTGGTATTCGTGACAAACAAGTCATCGCCGACCAACTGACAACGGTCGCCAATGGCGTCGGTCAACTGTTTCCAGCCCTTCCAGTCGCCTTCGTCACAGCCATCTTCGATGCTGATGATCGGATACTTGTCGATCCAGTCGGCATAGAATTCGACCATTTGCGCGGCGGACCGCTTGGAATTGTCGCTCTTTTTGAAGACATATTTCTTCTTGGTCTTGTCGTAGAATTCGCTGGCGGCGGCATCCAAGGCGATAAAGATGTCCTTGCCCGGCGCATAACCCGCTTTTTCGATCGCCTGCATAATCACGTCGAGCGCCTGGGTATTGCTTTCCAGATTCGGCGCAAACCCGCCTTCGTCGCCCACCGCCGTGCTCAGGTTCATCTTCTTGAGTACGCCTTTGAGGGCGTGAAAGACCTCGGCGCCCATGCGCAGGCCCTGCGAGAAGGATTTCGCGCCCTTCGGCATAATCATGAATTCCTGAATATCCACTGGCGCGTCGGAATGTTCGCCGCCGTTCAGGATGTTCATCATCGGCACAGGCAGACATTTTGCGTTGCTGCCGCCAATGTAGCGGAAGAGAGGCAACTCGAGGTAGGAAGCCGCGGCATGTGCAACCGCCATCGATACGCCCAGCATCGCATTCGCGCCCAACTTGCTTTTGGTCTCGGTCCCGTCCAATCGGAGCAGGGCCTGATCAATCGTCACTTGATCGAGCACATCATAGCCGTCCAGCGCATGCGCGATGGTGGTGTTGATATTCTTGACCGCCTTTTGGACGCCCTTGCCGAGAAAGCGTTTCTTATCGCCATCCCGCAACTCCAAGGCCTCGTTTTCGCCCGTAGAAGCCCCGGAGGGTACCGCCGCCCGGCCCACGACGCCGCTGAGCGTGGTTACTTCCACTTCCACAGTGGGATTTCCTCGCGAATCAATGATCTCGCGGCCGACAATATCGATGATTTCTGACATATCTGTCTCCTTCTGTAACAGGTTCGTTGTTGGAAAACTACGGCTGGGACGATAGACTAGGGCCCAATTCCGTGCAAGCGTATTAACTCAGGCGAGTGGAACCAATGCAAACAAGGGCAAGTAAGCGCGTCGGACTGCTGGGGGGGACCTTCAATCCCGTCCACTGCGGGCATTTGACGATCGCGGATGACGCGCTGTCAGCTTGGGAATTGGACGAAATCTGGTTTGTGCCGTGCGCGATTCCCGCGCACAAAGCCGGACAGGACATCGCCTCGGCGGCCGATCGCGAAGCGATGATTCGCGTCGCGATCGAGGATCGGCCACGTTACCAATGCTCGACCATTGAGTTGGCTCGTGGGGGCATATCGTACACCGTTGATACCTTGCGCGACCTGCGCGCGACATATTCCGGGATCGAGTGGTTTTTCATCATCGGGGCGGACACGTTGCCTGAATTGGCAACCTGGCGGGAGATTGAGGCGGTGCTGACGCTGTGTACCATCGTCACCCTGTGTCGGCCAGGGATCGATGTCTCTGACCGGGAGGCGTTGAAGCAGCGAATCGGCTTGCCGGAGCCTTGGCCCGCGCGACTGGTCGCGCACGTGTTCGAGGGGCGATTGATGGATATTTCGTCGTCGGATGTGCGAAAGAGGGTAGCCGAAAAGCAATCGATTCGCTATCTTGTGCCCGAACGCGTGGAGGCGTATATTCGTCAAAACGGTTTGTACCGGTATGGCTAATGGGAGGCAGGGCGATCGAACAGCAACATATTCTGGAATGTATTCAGCAGGCATTGGACGACAAAAAAGGGGGGGACCTAATCGTCTTGGACGTGCGCTCGTTGTCCTACATCACCGACTTTTTCGTTATCGTGACCGGCAACAATCCGCCGCATCTCAAGGCCTTAACCGAGCATGTGGCCTTCGTCACCAAGGCGAACGGATTCCGGGCGAAAGGCCGTTCCGGCACCCCTGAAAGTGGGTGGATCGTGCTTGATTTCGTGGATGTGGTGGTCCATGTCTGCTCACCTGAGACTCGGGCCTATTATGCGTTGGAAGAGTTGTGGAGTGATGCCCGTCCCATTGATTTGCGCAATGGAACGGCCGACTCCGGGATCGCGGATGATGACAACTACGTGGAATCCACTGCAAATAAGAGTTGACGGAACACGCTGCGGATAAGAAACTCAAGCGCCAATCAAGGTAGTGATCAATTCAAGGTTTGAGCCAGCATCGACGGACAATTTTGTTCTGAAACGAATCGATAAAGAGGTGACGTATGGCCGAGGATAAAGTGCTTAGTGATGCAGGTTCGGAGGAAATGTCCGGTACACGACCGAGTACCGATGCCAGTATTGTCATTCAGTTGCTGGCTGGATTGGTGGGGATGTTAGCGGTTGCCGCTGTGGCGTATTTGTTGCGCAATCTGGCCTCGGGCCTGAATTACGTGCACAGCATTATCAATGAGCGCGGGCCGGTTCAATACTTTGAATTGTTCATGGCCTTCATGGTGCTGGCCCTCGTCATCCTGAAATCCCGGATCGTCCGAAATCAGTTAAGCGTCGTGGTCGAGGGCCCGGTTGATCTGGACCTTGACCTCAGCGACGATGATGAAATCACCGAAGCCCGTCGCCAAGTCCGCGCCACCGATAGCTATTCATGGAGCATTCTCATGAATCGCATCGACCGGATGCTGGCCTTGTGGCTGGGCACCAAAGATGTTGGCCGTATTGCATCCTGGGCTACCGCCGAGTCCGAGCGTGATGCGTCGGCGTCTGACTCGTCCTATTCCATTGCCCGTGTATTGATTTGGGCCATTCCGATTCTCGGGTTTATCGGTACCGTGATGGGGTTGGGCTCTGCCGTGGCCGGTTTCTCCGACTTCTTGGCAGGTGGCGCCGGTCTGGAAGAAATTCAGGAGGCCATCGGCGATGTGACACAGGGGTTGGGTATGGCCTTTGATACCACGTTGTTGGCGTTGATTTTGTCCGTTATTCTGATGTTCCCGCTATCCGTTGTTCAGCGTCGCGAGGAAAATCTGTTTGTCGAAATCGACAATTACCTCGACGACGTGCTGCTGTCACGCTTCCCGCAACCGGAACAGCAGCCGATCGTGATCGAGAACCTGGAAGATTCGATCGAAGCCGCCTTTCGCCGCTACATTCCCGATCCCGATCGCTACGAAGAGGTGTTTACCAACGCCATCAGCCGCGCCGGTTCGGTTGTCGAGGATCGTTTCGGCGTATTGGCGAAGTCCTATGAGAGCACCTTAAACGAGTTGGCCGCCCGGCTGTCCTCCAGTGTGGCAACGGTCGGCGATTCGCTGGAACAATCCATGCAGCAGGTCGTGGCTGATTTACGGGCCGAACAATCGCAACTGGCGGAGCAATATCGCGCCAGCGTCTCCGAATTGCAGGAAGCCACCAACGAGTCGGCGGAGAAATCTGTGGCCGCCGCCAAGGCGGTTGCCGATCGCATGGAGGAAGTGGCCAAGCTGGCTGCGGGCATCGAGGACTTGTTGAAGATCCAGCAGGCCGTCGAAACCAGCCTCAACCAATTGTCCGCTTCGGATGAATTGCAAAAAACCTTGGCCACCATTCGAACCCACCTGCAGACGACGGATGATTTCTGTCGTCGCCTCAGCAAGCCGCGCGTGATCACCTTGCGCGAAGAAGCGAGCTGATGTAACTTGAGCCGTAAGGTAGGTGGAGCATGGCGAAAAGAGAGAAAAAGCAAGCTTCTCAAGATTTGTCATCGTTTATGGCGATCCTGATTATGACCATCGGGGCCTTGGTGGTCTTGTTGGTCAGCAATACCCTGGTCATTATTAGTAACCCCACCAATACCACGGTGACCTCGGTCGTGACGTCCTCGCTCTTTTTCCCCGATCGGGAAGTCGGCGAGGGTGTCGCGCCGTTCCCGCGGGGCAACCGGGCCAAGGAACCCAATTACATCGATGTGCATCCCGATCGGGTGATTCTATATCCGGGTTCGGAGGTCTTGCCCGTGCGCGATTTAGAGCGCCCAGGCAATGCGCTGGAACACTTCCTCGAGCGCATTTCGGAGGCGCACGATGAAGAGTATGTCGTCCTATTGGTGCGTCCGCATGCCGGTGAAGTCTACCGGCGCTTGGTCAAGGCCGTGAATGATCGTCGTTTAGACTTGGGCGTGGAGCTTTTCGAAGCGGATCGCGATGTCAATTACGAGGCGCGCCGCGCGGCGTCCATGGGTGCGTTCTAATGAGTAAGGGCGCTAGCGTCAACCTCGACTCCTTTCTCGACATCATGACCTGTCTGGTGGGCGTGTTGGTGCTGATTATTATTCTGACCGGCTTGGATGCCGCCCAAATCCGCGTGTTGATCCCGACGCCGATGATGTATGACTCGGACAAGCGCCCCATATTTGTTGAAGCGCGCAACAACCAACTCTTCTTGATTCCCGTCGATGAGCTGCAGGAAATGGCCGACAACGCCGTGCAAGAGCTCAGTCGGGCTGCGGGCGGCAATCCCGAACGTATGCTCGCCGGCATCCAGACCATCGACGCGGCCACCGATGCCCACCGGCTCGATTTAAGCTATTTCATGGTTGGCCAAATCGGTATCATGCCGGTTGAAGGCGCCCAAGGGTATGCCTTGCGCGATTGGGCCAATGAAACGTCCCGGGATTGGTTCGGGCAGATATTGGCCGCGATGGATCCCGAACAGGATATGCTCGCGTTCATGGTGCGGGATGATAGCTTTGAGGTATTCAAGCTGGCGCGTCACCTCGCCTGGCTCTCGAACGTTGATGTCGCGTACGAGCTGCTCAGCATGCGCGAGCCCATTCGTTTCGGCCTACTCGGCCAACGCGTTCGGCCGCAGTAAAACCGTTCCCCGCAGGGGCATTCAGTTCTCCGCAAACGGCCGTCAATACACGGTTAGCGACAAGCTGGAGGGCGCAGCTCCGCGACGCCGCGATTGTGCATCGGTAAATAGAAAGTCCTGCGTGGCCTCAGGGCTCGCAGAGCGCGCCCCTCCAAATTAGTGGAAACGGTGTGCAAGTGGTTCTCCAAAAGAGAGGTAGCGCGGAGAACGTATTGGCCCTGACCGTCC
>SKLK01000204.1 GCA_007123265.1 Kiritimatiellia bacterium | reverse complement strand
GGGGCTCGGTCCGACGGGAACGATCATCGGTTGGTGCGCAACCTAACTGGAGTCGCGCACGCTGGGCGCGGCCGAGTACGATTGGGTGTGCCGAGCTGGGGCTCGGCGTTCCCGGGAGGGTGGTAGCTAGGGTTTGAGGATGCATGCGCAACCATTAAGAGTAGATTGCGCTGAAAATCCTCGCGGGAACGCCCGGTGCCACCCGGAGACAGAAAGGCACCCGCGAATCTGCATTCGGGGAATTCCGATTCCGCTTGTCACTTTTCGCTTCATCTTGCTAATTTCCGGCGCGTTGCCCACATCGTGTTTACATGTGCGGCATTTCGCCGGTCAAACATAGGAGAGAAGACATGTCGGAGAAACAAATTATTGCGCTTTTTGATGAATGGAATGCTGCTCTTAAGTCGGGGGATCCGAAGCAGGTAGCTGCGTTGTACGAGACCAATGGCATTTTGCTTCCAACCGTGTCCAATAAGGTTCGCCATAATCGCGCCGAAGTAGAGGATTACTTTGTGCAGTTTCTTGCTAAGGGGCCACAAGGTACGATCGACGAAGCGAATGTACGTACTTTTGGAGAATGCGCCATCAATTCAGGCGTCTACACGTTTTCGTTCAACGACGGCTCCACAGTGCAAGCCAGGTATACCTTTGTATATCGGTGGAACGGCCAACGTTGGCTGATTGTGGAGCATCATTCTTCGAAGATGCCGGAATAAACCAACCAACGCGCCGTGTTGGATGACTGCACGTCCCTCGTGCGGCATGTGGACATTCGGCCGTTTTACCCGGATAACATCAGGAAGGGACTACACCGATGAGCAGCGATGGAGACCGTGCGCAAGGAGGCTTTCGGATGGCCACCGTTATACAATCTGCTGACAAATATTGGTGCGAGCATCCTGACTGCGGACCGTAAAATCATGAGTCGTTACGGGGAACTGGTAGCGGACTCCGCCATACGCGATCGTGTGCTTGCGGTTATTCTAGACGAGTTTGATCGAACGACGCAAATGCTGGAGCTGCTGTTTGACGGTCCCTTGGCTGAGCGTCGTGCGCGAACCCACCGCTTGCTTCAACTGCGACGGGAAGGCTTGAACCAGCTACACCGCCAACAAATCGCTCTTCTTCGGGAATGGCGTGGCGCCGCTCAACAGGCGGAGGGGGAAGACGCGTTGCTTCTGAAATTGCTGCTGACAGTGAATGCCATAGCGAGCGGGTTGCGGACTACGGGATAGCCCGTGATCGGACGCCAGGCGCACGCTACGGATAAAGCGGGTTAGCCATGTCTTCGGCAATGTTATCAGGGATGGAGGCCCCGAGCCGTTCCATCCCGTTGCTCAATTTGTTCAATCGCCCACGCCGCATGGGTTTGAATCAGCGGTTCCGGGTCACTTAAGGCGGCCCGCAACACCGGCAAAGCTTCCCGGCCGCCCCCATTGCCAAGCGCCACGGCGGCGTTACGTAAAAGGCCACGCCGCTTGGTACGCCGTATCGGCGTGTCGCGGTAACGCGCGCGAAAGCCATCGTCATCCAACTGCATTAATTCCGTCAATGACGGACAAAACCGGTCGGGATCGAACGCTACGAACCGGGTCCGGCCCGGCTGCGAAAAGCGCCGTACCCACGGACACACCTCCTGACAGACATCACAACCGTAGATCCAATTCCCCAGTTGCGGACGCAGCTCCACCGGAATGGACCGCTTCAGTTCGATGGTCAGGTAGGAAATACAGCGGCGGCTGTCCACCACATAAGGCGCGGCAAAAGCACCCGTCGGACAGGCCGTCAAGCAGCGCGTACAGGCGCCACAGTTCCCCTTCCCCAATCGCGCCCCGCCCTCCGTCGCCGGCGGATCGGGCGCTAGGTCCAAGCTACAAATGATGCCGCCCAGGAAACTAAACGAGCCCGCCGTTGGCCGGATCAATAACGCGTTCCGGCCAATGAACCCCAACCCGGCCTGCGCCGCCCACGTCCGCTCCAGCAGCGGTCCGGTATCGACATAGGCGCGGGCGCCGTGCCCGTCGGCCTCAATCCGCTCCTTGATCCGCATCAGCCGCGGCAGCATCACCTCATGATAGTCGGGTCCCCAGGCATAGCGGGCCATCCGGCCACGGGCCGGATCGTTCCAATAGACCGGGTCCGGCTCCTCGGTAAAATAACTAAGCGAAAACATAATCACCGAGCGCGCCCCATCCACCACCTGCCGCGGATCGGCGCGACGCGACGGATCACGCGCCAGCCACGCCATATCGCCGTGATGCCCCGCCGCCAACCAACGATCAAAGGCCGGTCGATGCAAGGCCTCGTCCGCTGTCGCTACGCCGACCGCATCGAAACCTTGCTCCTCCGCCCATTCCGATATCCTCTCGCGCGTAATCATTCGTTCTTTATACCAGCACAGATCGAAACCGGCGAGGGTTCCAATCATTGGAAACCGGATGAGCCGTTTTTCCAATCGTTGGAAAAAAATCAGCGCAGTTTTCCAATCGTTGGAAAATTTTTGGGCCTGTTTTCCAATCGTTGGAAACTAGCGCGGACGCGCTAGGGATAAAATAGATATTCTGTCTAAAGGTCATGCCATCATCCAAAGCGCCGCTGAGCGGCGCACTCCAAAGGCGCTGGACACGTTTCCTTGGACTGCGGCGCTGTGCGCCGCTTTGGACTTCTCCCACGCGACCCTAATGCTCGTGCAAGAGCTGCGGACGCCCACCGCGCCCAGCGTGCGCGGCTACAGTTTGGTTGTGCATGAATCAAAGTCTGTTCATTACAACACCCTGTCCCCCCCGGCATCGAAGAGCTCCATTCAGAAAGACCGTGCGGGTTGATCCGATCGCTTGAAATTCGGGGCCGAATGCCGGATGGTATGCGCATATGAATGATCCGGCTCCAACCTCGCGATCGGCGTTCTCGGCGCTGATCTTCCTTTTCGTTGGGCGGCGTCCGCTGCGGACGTTGATTCGCATCCTCTTACTAATCGCTATCGGTGTTCCTTTATTCAAGTTCGCGCTAATCCCGGTGGTGGTGAGCGGGGACAGCATGATGCCGACCTATCAAGACGGACAATTCGGGTTCGCCAATGGTTTAATCTATCGTTTCCGCGACCCGTTACCCGGCGATATTGTGGTGATTGAAATGGCGGGCCGCCAAACCATGTATCTGAAGCGGATTCTGGCGGGTCCGGGTGACCGGGTGTTCTTCCAAGATGGCACATTAATGGTAAACGACCAGCCCGTGATGGAACCCTACGTGATTATGTCCAACCGCTGGCGGACGACTGAGGAAACGTTGGGACCGACCGAATTTTTTGTCGCCGGCGACAACCGGGCGATGCCGGAGGAGTGGCATATCATGGGCGTGGTGGATCGCGCCTACATTGCGGGGAGGGTGCTGTTTTGAGCGGAAAACATGTGGGCGTGATCCTTTTGGTGATCGCTGTGGTCGGCGGCTTCTGGTACATGCGGCATGATCGGGATGCGCGGCAAATCTGGCGCCAATTCGACGCCTTGGTTGAGGCGGCTGAAAAGGAACCCGGTGATAGCCAGGTGGCGCTCGTCCGCAAGTCGCGAACGGTGCAATCGTCTTTCACCAGTAACGCGGTGATTCGGTTGAGCCCCATTTTCATCCCTGAAATTGAGCGGCGCGAATTGGCGGCGCTGGTTTTCTACTTTCACGGCTATATTGATTCGGTGCGGATACAAGTCAGCGATCGCCGATTAACCATTGCGGACGACCGGCAATCGGCAGACATGCGCTTCACCGCCCGCGGCCGGCTGGAACGGGCTGGCCGACGAGAAATAAACACGCACGCGTTCCGCATGGAATGGGTGAAGCACGAGGGCGACTGGCTAATTGATCGCGTGGAGGTGCATCAATCGATCCGGCCGCCCGGACGATCTCCGGAATAGCGGGCGTGGTCGCTACGGCGTCAGTCGAATCTCGAACAGGCGCGGCCACCATTTGCCAGTGACAAACACGCGCTGGGTGTCCGGGTCATAGGCGATCCCGTTCAACACATCCACACGTCCGGTCACATATTCAGGTTTCAACAGCCCGGTGAGATCGACCCAACTGGTGACCACGCCCCGCTCGACGTCGATGCGCGCGATCCGCTCGGTCTCGAAAATATTCGCCCACAACTCCCCTTCAATCCAGGCCAGCTCGTTGATGCGATGCAAGGGCTCGCCGGCGGCGGTGATGTCCTGTTCACCGATAACGGTTAGATCGTCGGGATCCAGAAAACGCAAACGCGGGGTGCCATCGCTCATAATCAGGCGCTCGCCGTCATAAGCCAGCCCCCAGCCTTCACCGCTGTAACTGAAGGCGCCGATGCGGGCAAAGGTTTCACGATCGAAGATAAACCCAGTTTGCTCCTGCCACGTCAGCATGATAATGCGGTTACTTACAATCGCGATCCCCTCGCCGAAATAGGGGGTGGGCAGGTTGACCCGGCGCAGGACCCGTCCGGTCGTTTTCTCGACCTTGCGTAGCGACGATTGACCGCGCAGTCCGGTGCTCTCATAGAGATGTCCATCGAAGAATTGCAAACCTTGGGTAAAGGCACGCGTATCGTGGGGAAAGCTGGCCACCACCTCAAAGCCATACACGGGCAGCGTTTCGGTGACCGGATCCGTTGTCCGGCTACAGCCGAAGGCCAAGGCCACAACCAGCATCGCCCAGACGGGCCAACGCCAAGCATTGTGCGTGTGAAGCCGGGGCCTGGTCATGATGACCACCCAAACAAGTTGCGGGCGTTTTCGCTGGTGATGGCGGCGATTGACTGGGGCGATTGGCCAAGCACGTCCGCAACACATTCCCCCACATAACGGACGTAGGCCGGTTCGTTGGTCTTGCCGCGCTTGGGCACGGGGGCGAGATAGGGCGCATCGGTCTCAATCAGGAGCCGGTCCAGTGGCACATAACGCAGCACGTCCCGGAGGTCGTCGGACTTTTTAAAGGTGATGATACCACTGAAGCCGATCATCATGCCGACGTCCAATACCTGCCGGGCAAATTCGCGCGTGCCGGTGAAACAATGTACCACTCCGGGCGCGGCGCCGGCGCCCGTCCACTGCCGGGCAAATGTGCGCAGATGGTCCAGGGTGTCGGCATCGGCCTCACGGGTATGGACGACCACTGGCTTTTGCACCTGCACGGACTGCGCCAACATATGGCTGAAGAGCGCCTGCTGCGCAGGGGCGGTGTCGCGACTGTAATGATAATCCAAACCGGTCTCGCCAATACCGACGACCAAGGGGTCGGCGGCAAGTGTGGCGAGGGCGGCTTCGTCATAGGGCTGTCCCGCCAGATCACGGTCATAGCCAACCACGGGGTGGATGGATGGGTCTTGGCGGGCTTGGTCACAGGCGATCCGATTCGCCTCCGCCGTGCCCCCAATGGCAACGACATCGGTGACCTCCGCCGCGACCATGTTTTGGCGCAACGCGGGCCACTCCCCGGCCTGGACAAACCGGTCGATGTGCGCATGGGAATCAATCCACATCGGCTCGCACCTCCTTGAGGGCCTCAATCACCGGGTCACGCCCCCAACGTTGTTGCAGTTGCCGGATCAAGTGATCGGCCTGCTCGTCGCCTCCCAGTATGCGCAGGATATGAATCCAGCGCCTCGCGGCACGGGCGGCGGTATACATGGAATCGGTCTCATTAATCACCCGCCCATATAGGGGACCGGCCTGGGAAAATTGATCATTGCGCGCATACAATTCCGCCAACTTTTCGTATACGACCAGACTCCCGCTCGCTTCCGCCTTTTCGTGCAGGTACGCCATGGCGGGTTGGAATCGTCCTTGCTGAATGAAGAGGTTGGCCCGCCGAATGTGTGCCCACTCGATCTCCGGCCGCTGATCCGCCTGCAAATGTTCGAATTGTTGGTCCAACGTATAGCGAAACGGTCGGTACAAGGGGTCGCCGACGAAGGTCATTTGCCACGACAACACCCGTTGGCTCATGTACAGCGCGTCGCCCAGGCTGTGTCCTTGGATTAAGCGTTCGGCAAAAATATGGAGTTCGGGTGTGAAGGCGAGAAAAGGTTCGCTCACCGCGCCCATCGATGCGGCCGCGCCACGGGCCAGAAGCGGGCCTGTCCAATAGCGCCGGGTCTGACGCAGTTCCCGGGCGCTGGCAGAATGAATATGATAGGCGACAGCGCCGGGTCGAAAGCGAAACGTGTCCCGCGTGAAGGGGCCGGTGCGATGCTCCGTGTACCACCCCAAATAGACGGCGGCCTCTTCCATGGGAAAGGTGTCCCCCCACACAGATTCTTCAAGGTCCAACTCGGTCTCAAAGCCAGCCCGGGCGAAGGCTTCGCGGGCTTGCCGGATCCAGTAATCCCCCGCGAAATACGGTCCTTCGCGAAGGCCGCGGGCGTCAAAGTAGGCGCGGCCATGAAGCCCGTAGCGTTCCGCAAACAAGGCACCGTCAATCATGTCCTTGACCGTTTGCGGATCAGGCCCGTCGAGCCGGGTGGCCACGATCAAAAAGAAATTCTCAGCGAACTTGCGTTGGGGCAGCAGGCTGGCGTGATACGGATTATCAATCGAGCCAGCGATATCGTACGGGGGCGCAAGCAGCAAGGCCAACTCCGAGTCCACGGCAGCGGCATTTTTGAAGCGGCCCTGCCCTAGAGCGTTCATGACCCGGGCGGCCAAGCGGATTCGGGTGTCAGCGATCTTGACCGGGACCCCGTACATGGAGACGATGTAGCCAACTCGGGAATCCGTCGTGATCCATGGGGTCTCGTGAAACTCCACTTCATTGGCCGGGCGCGGGGTTTGCTCAACCAGTTCCTGCTCCTGCAAAAAGGCCAGCAACGGATCACGCAAGCGCCGCACATAATCGTGACGCGACATGCGTTCGCCGGTAGGCAAATCCAGCAGGCACAATTGTTCTTCGGGGATCGACCGCGCCGCCATGTAGTATCGGGCCAACTCGACCGATTCCGGCACGTTGCGGTTGGCGATCACCACCACCGCTTTGCCCGCGTGCGCACTGGCGGCAAGCAGGCCCAGACCAAGCGCTAGACAAACTATCCGGATGACCATCATATGACCATTCTTCCCTCGCTCACATGCCGCATCCTCTGCCTTGATTGATTCACGTAATGCATTCCCTTGATAAATCGATGCGCAGGCCATCGTAAGCCACATGGATGCCGGCCGGCAACCGCTGCTGCGTGGCTTCATGCTCCAAATCGTGGCACAAATGGGTTAAATAGCTGCGATCGGCGCCGATTCGCTGAAGGGCGTCGACCGCCTGGTCGACCGTCAAATGGGTTGGATGCGGTCGGTCGCGAAGGGCATCCAAAATCATCACATCCAATGGCGGCAGGGCGGTCATCAACTCCTCGGGGACCGCGCTGCAATCGGGGATGTACGCCACGCGATGCCCATCGGCTTCGATGAGGTAGCCATAGACCTGCATCGGCCCGTGCGGCACGGGCAAGGGCGTAATCTGTAGAGCGCCGACCTGAAAGGGTTGGTCCACCTCGCAAAAGGTAACTTGTGGGACTGACTTTCGCCAGAGCGAGTCCTCGAAAACGTAGCCGAATTTTTCGCGCATGCTGGCCAGTGTGATGGAGGAACCGTAGACAGGGATGATCATCTTTTGCAGAAAACAAAAGCGGCGCAGATCGTCAAAGCCGAAGATGTGATCGGCATGGGCATGCGTCAGCAGCACGGCATCCACCCGCGCCACGTTGAAGGTCAATGCCTGATCCCGGAAATCGGGCGGCGTATCAATCACTACGTGGACGCCACCGGCTTGGATGTAGAGACTGCTGCGACGGCGACGGTTCCGTCGGTTATCGGATTGGCACACGTCGCACGTGCAGCCGATCGCAGGGATGCCATGGGATGTGCCGGTGCCAAGAAAAGTCAACTTCATGGCCGCAATCTACCACCGGGCCAGAAGCTTGTCACCTGTGGTATGGTTGCACGCGAATCGCGCTCCTGATTTTTATCGGAACACCCGGACCCAGTTACACTGATGACAGGCTGCGACGCATTCGCAGGTAGAACTTCACCGGCCATCGGCGGCTACAACATCCATTAAAATGCTATAACCGCTCCAGGCTGTCGGTGCGTTGG
The DNA here is from genome assembly GCA_007123265.1 of Kiritimatiellia bacterium. Lineage (GTDB taxonomy): Bacteria > Verrucomicrobiota > Kiritimatiellia > SLAD01 > SLAD01 > SLAD01. The sequence goes on along the minus strand of SKLK01000204.1, from coordinate 14,497 downwards.
TGCGATCAAATCGTCGCGATCAACGGCGCGATTACCAGCGCGACCACGCTCATCAGCTTGATCAAGATATTGATCGACGGGCCAGCGGTGTCTTTGAAGGGGTCGCCGACGGTATCACCGATGACGGATGCCTTGTGGGCTTCCCCCCCCTTGCCGCCGAAGGCTCCGCCTTCGATATGCTTCTTCGCGTTGTCCCAGGCGCCACCCGAGTTGGCCATGAACAGGGCAACGGTCACACCGGACACCGTCACGCCGGCCAGCACCCCCCCCAGCATTTCTGCGCCGCCGAGAAAACCCACGACCACCGGAGTCAGCACGCCCAACATCGCCGGCACCGTCATTTCCTTGATTGCCGCCGCCGTAGAGATGTCGACACAGCGGGCATAGTCCGGCTTGCCCGTGCCCTCCATCACACCGGGGATCTCCTTGAACTGGCGCCGCACCTCTTCGATCATAGCAAAGGCCGCCCGGCCTACCGCGCCCATCGCAAAGGCGGAGAAGAGGAAGGGCAACATCGCCCCAAGAAAGAGGCCGGCCATAACTTTGGGATCCGTCACGTTGATGGCGATATCCACTTCGCGCCCGGCGTTGACGGTGGTCCGGAACGCGGCGAACAGGGCCAACGCGGTCAGCGCCGCCGAGCCAATGGCAAATCCTTTGCCGATTGCGGCGGTGGTATTGCCCACGGCGTCCAATTTATCCGTCCGCTCCCGCACCTCTTTAGGCAACTCCGCCATTTCGGCGCAGCCGCCGGCGTTGTCGGCAATGGGGCCGTAGGCGTCCACGGCGAGTTGAATACCCGTCGTGGCCAACATGCCCAAGGCTGCGATCGCGATGCCATACAATCCGGCATAGTTATACGCCACCAGGATTGCAACCACGAGGGTAGCAATCGGCAAGGCGGTCGACATCATGCCCGTGCCCAATCCGGAAATGATGTTGGTCGCCGGCCCGGTCTGCGAGGCCTCGGCAATCTTGCGCACCGGCTCCTTGTTTTCGGCTGTGTAATATTCCGTTAACATGCCAATGCCCACGCCCCCAATCAACCCGGCGATGGTGGCCCAAAAGATGCCGGTCGAGGTGTACTGGACACCATCCAAAACGAAGGACGCCGGCGCCAGCATTTTGACAATCGGAAAGGTCAGAACAGCCATGATACCGGATGCGCCAAAGGTGCCGACGTTCAGCGCCGCCTGCGGATTCCCGCCTTCTTTCGTGCGCACAAAAAACGTGCCTGCGATGGAAATAATGATCCCGAATCCGGCAATCACCAGCGGCAAGACCACCAGATTCAGCGCGCCTTGATCCACCGCGCCTGCGGTAATCATCGTGGTGGTCGCGGTCGCACCCAAAATCATCGCACCAACGATAGAGCCGACATACGATTCGAACAGATCAGCGCCCATACCCGCCACATCGCCGACATTATCGCCCACGTTGTCGGCAATTGTCGCCGGATTACGCGGATCATCTTCCGGGATCCCGGCTTCCACCTTACCGACCAAATCGGCGCCGACATCGGCCGCCTTGGTGTAGATACCACCACCGACACGGGCGAACAACGCAATCGAACTCGCGCCCAGAGAGAAGCCCGACAGGATCGGCAGAACCGTGGAGCTGAGCAGCGACACATCCTCGGTCGCATTCAACGCGTTGGCAAAGATCAACAAAAGCGCCGATAAACCGAGAATACCGAGGCCGACCACGCTCATGCCCATGACGGCGCCACCCGAGAAGGCCACTTTCAAGGCATCGTTCAAACTGGTTCGCGCGCCGTGTGTGGTGCGCATATTGGAGGCGGTGGCCACGCGCATGCCGAAGAAACCGGCGAGTCCGGAGCACAGCGCGCCGACGATGAAGGATACGGCGACCAACCCTTGTACCCCTTCGTAACCGACGAATAAGAGGACCGCCACGGCCAGCACAAAGACGCCCAGCACCTTGTACTCCCGGACCAGAAACGCCATCGCGCCTTCGCGCACCGCGGCGCCGATCTCTTGCATCTTTTCCGTTCCCGGATCTTGTCTATTCACCCACATCGCCTTGTAATAGGCGAAACCCAGCGCCAACAGACTACAAACCAGAGAAAAGATGATCCACGTATTCATAAATATTCCTCCTTGGGAACGATACCACGTACTCCACTATCAATCACAGACACAGCCGAAAAGACTAGCGGAAGCAAAAGCGGCTTGTCAACTATGCGCGAAGGACACTTAACTGGTCCGATTTTGGGTTTTGAGCGAGGCAGAGTAGCCACTCAAGGCACAAGATTCACATTATGCGAAATCGATCAAGGGTATCCGAGTAAGTGTGTTCGTTTTAGTTTCCAAATCCTGCGGGCTGAAATCTGACAATCAAAAGTAGCATTCACCCGAAGGGCTGCTATGCGGTAGGCAAAAGGGTCGAAGCGACAGTCGCTCCGCCGACTGGCGCTTCTCGCGTGGGAGCGCGTCAGGCGGGGCCGAGCGCAAGGCGCGTGGGACGGGGCTGGACTCATGTCCGCCCCGGCCCGCGCAACAACGCGATCGGGTCTGGCTGGCGCGTGATCCACGCGACCCTTTTGGCCAACGCAAATTCGAGCCAAACAACGGCACGACATTAGGGACAGAGAAAAGGTGCCCCTGTCAGTTATGACGCAGCCGACAGACATACACGGTATGATCACGATTGAAGCTCATTCAGGTATATACACATTGCGTGCTGAACAGGTCCTCTCCATGTCCCCTGACGTGGCGTGGGATTTCTTCTCAGCCCCGGCCAATCTTTGCTTGATTACCCCGCCGCATATGGGGTTCGAGATCACATCGGGAGTCCCTCCGCGCATGTACGCGGGACAGATCATTTCCTATCGTGTCGGCGTATTCCCGGGTATTCGCGTCAATTGGGTGAGTGAAATCACGCAGGTGCAGGAACCGCGCTACTTTGTCGATGAACAGCGCTGCGGCCCCTACCGCATGTGGCATCATGAACACTGGCTGCTCCCAACCGATGACGGAAAGCTGTTGATGAAAGACGTGGTGTCCTACCAATTACCCGGTGGCTGGCTCGGCCGGTTGCTGCAACCACTGGTCGGGCGCGAGTTGATCAAGATCTTCACGTTTCGCCAACAAACGCTGGCGGCGCAGTTCCCGCCCTAGATTCGGTTTACTTTGCGCTTGGAATAGCGTAGCAACCTCGACTACCCTTTCGGCGTTGGAGTTTTCGAATTCAAACTGAAATCTACCTGAGGACCATCTACGATGAATCTGCCCCATCGCCTAGCTCGCTGGACTGTTATCGCTTGCCTTACCGTGTGCTATACTTTTACCGCTACAGCCTCAACCTTGCTGCTGCAATTAGAAATACGCGGGTTGGATCGGCTGGCGCGAAGCGCCAACTTCATCAGTGAATCATTCGACGTTCCGGTCGAGCAAGAGATGCTGGTTTTTGGCCTGCTCATGCCGCTCGGCGTCATGGATGATAGCGGACTCGACCTCAACGCGCCGATGCGAATGGCGGCTTTCACGAAGACCGGCAACTTTAATGACCAGCCGGATCTCCAATTTGCGCTTGGCAAGGATGCCGGCGCCGGTGACGCCTTCCTGCAATCGCTCAAGTCCGTCTGGCCCCTTGACGAGGAATGGGACGGCCCTGGTGTGCGCCTGACCCGGCCGGTGGATTTCCCCGTGCAAGCGCCTTTTCCTGCGCTTTACGTGGACGACGCTGAATCGGTCATTCGACTGGCCACCGATCCAACGGCATTGGCCGCGTTGCCTGACACGGGTCTTGATTCCGTGGAGGGCGCGATTGCCCTGATGATCTATCCGGATCAATGGATTGACTTTATCGGTTCCGCGCTGGAAATGAGCCTCTCTGGATTGCCGACGGAGGACGGCGCTCTGGAGGCCCAAAAGCTGGATGAATGGAGCCGTATCCTGTTGGACGTCTTTCGCACCATGCGCGCGACGGGGCTTGGCTGGGAGGCCGACGCGAAACATATTCACATCAACAGTTATTTGAGCGCCAATCCCGACAACCTTTTGGCCGAACTCATTTCATCCATGAAGCGGCCCAGCGACCAGTTTCTCGCCTTGCTACCGGAAGAATCCGTTTACGCCTCCGTGAGTTACTGGGATTTCCCCGATGCCCTGTATGACTTCTATCTCGAATTCATGACCTCTTTTCTGAGCATGGTCCCGGATCAGGAGGACGCATTGGAGATCATTAAACTGGCCGTGGAAATGATGCGAAGCCAGTACGCCGGCGACATCGCAATTGGTATTTTGCCAAGCCGCGATGCGGACGGCGAGTCCATGCCGATCGACATCATTCAGGCCATGCGTGTAAGGGATCCCGACGCACTGCGAACGCAAATGATTGACTACGTGTATCAAGTGGAGCGGCTTATGGGCACGGCGGCCGACGATACCGCCGTGGTTCGCCCACACCAGCCCCGCGTCTATCGCGACATTGAAATTCATGGCTATGCGATGGATAGCACAGCCGGCATCGACGACGCCGATGCGCAGGCCATGGCGGCCATGATGCTACCGTTCTTGTCGGATGTGAGCAGCTCGTATGCGTTTGTCGGCGATATTGCCCTCACGGTGACCGGTTCCGAACAGGTGATGGACCGGATGATTGATCGGATTCTCGATGGCGGAACCCCACTGACACAGGCCCAGCCCATCCTATCAGCGTGGCCGGACTTGGGTGATGCTTTTGTTGAATTATCGCTGCTGAAAGCCGCCGAATTCCTACACATGGCTCAGGACGCGCTGCCCTTTCTGCCCCTGTCCTGGGTCAGTGAACTGTCGCCCCATGATGGAGCCTTCGTCAGTAAATCCTGGGTGGATGGTCACGAAATGTACGGCCTGACATTGATTGATTTGCCGGGGTTGACCAAGGCGATTCAGGCCGCCACCGCCGGGGAAGCGCCCGCAACGGACTACTGATTGGGCGTTGGGTATGAAGTTGTTGTTTGTCGGAGATATCGTTGGCAGCCCCGGACGCACGGCCTTTGCCCGCATCGCTACGCGGTACAAGGCCGAAGGGAAAGCCGACGTCGTCGTCGTCAATGGCGAGAACGCGGCGGCGGGCCGGGGAATTACGCCGCGATTGGCGGAAGAACTCTTCGCCGCAGGGGCCGATGCGATTACGTTGGGCGATCACACGTGGGACCAAAAGGAGGTTCAAGCCTATCTCGAACAGGAACCGCGCTTGATCCGGCCGGCCAATTTCCCGCCTGGTTGTCCGGGACGGGGGCATACCTTGATCGATACGCCGGCGGGTCCACTCTTGGTCATGAACCTGATCGGGCGCGTCTTTATGCCCGCGCAAGACTGTCCATTCCGAACCGCGGATCAGCTTTTGAAACGTGAAGCCGGGCGCGCGCGCATGATTTTTGTCGATATCCACGCCGAAGCCACGTCGGAAAAGATTATTCTGGGGCGCTATCTGGACGGGCGCGTCAGTGCGGTAGCCGGCACCCATACGCACGTGCAAACGGCTGACGAGCAAATCCTGCCGAAGGGCACCGGCTACATCACCGATGCGGGCATGACCGGCCCCAAGGATTCCGTGCTCGGCCGCGAAATAGAACCCGTTACCCATCGTTTCCTCACCGGCATGCCGACCAAATTCGATATCGCTACTGAGGATGTCCGACTGGAAGGTGTGCTCTTTGATGTCCAACCGGATAGTGGACGGACCAAGAAGATCAAGCGGATTAACGAACGTATGGCCTAATGCTCGATTCCCCTGCCCAGCGCAAAATCTATGCCGTGACGGAACTGACCCGGCGCATCAAGGAAGCCATTGAAGGCACCATCGGCTGGGTCTGGCTGGAAGGAGAGCTGTCCAATGTTAGCCGCCCGGCCTCCGGCCACCTCTATTTCAGCCTCAAGGACGAGGCGGCACAAATTAAAGGTGCCTTTTTTCGCGGGCGACAACAGGGCCTGCGATTTGCGCCCAAAGACGGCATGATGGTTCGGGTCTACGGCCAAGTCAGCGTCTATGAGCGGAGTGGCCAGTACCAAATTATTGTCCAACAAATGGAACAGGCCGGTGAAGGCGCGTTGCAAGCGGCGTTCGAGGCGTTGAAGAAGAAGTTGGCCGCTGAGGGGCTTTTTGATGCGTCCCGCAAACGTCCCTGTCCGATGCTGCCGCAATGTATTGGCGTTGTCACCTCCCCCACCGGCGCCGCGATCCGCGATATTTTGAATGTGCTGTTGCGACGATATCCGAATGTGCGGGTGCTGATCGCCCCGGTGAAGGTGCAGGGCGATGGCGCGGCGGCGGAAATCGCTCAAGCCATCGATGACCTCAACGCGTGCGGTGCGGTGGACGTGTGCATTGTCGGCCGCGGCGGCGGTAGCCTTGAAGATTTGTGGGCTTTTAATGAGGAGGTCGTCGCCCGCGCTATTGCCCGGTCCCGCATCCCGGTTATTTCCGCCGTGGGCCATGAAATTGACTATGCGATCAGCGATTTCGTCGCCGACTTGCGCGCCCCGACGCCATCGGCCGCAGCCGAGCTGGTGGTTGGCCGAAAAGCCGATTTTGAAGACATGCTGGAACAGTATGCGCGGCGCTTGACCCGCGCACTCAACACCTACTATCTCCAGCAAAAGAATCGCTATGACCGGTTTGCCGGGAGCTGGGTATTTCGTGAGCCACGCAATCTGGTCCAGCGCCATCGTCACGCGCTTGAAAGCACTCAGCGCACCCTGACACATACCTTACGCAATGCGGCGCAGCAGCGCGAGCAGCGCTTGGATGAGGCGGGCTTGCGCTTGCGGCATTTGATCGTGGCTGGACTCAAAGACCGGCAAAACCGCCTCGGACAATGCCAACATCAACTGCGACTCTTGAGCCCTCGATCCGTCCTGGACCGAGGATATAGCATCACCCGGGACGACCAAGGCCGGATCCTGCGCACGAGCGATAGGACCAAGCCGGGTACCACGCTAACCACCCTGCTGGCCGCAGGCCGAATTAAGTCAACCGTAACGGAAACCATTGAGGGAGCACCCCATGACCGAGCCTAAAACACCCGCCTCACATAGCTTTGAAACCGCATTGAAACGATTGGAAACCATTGTCAAGGAAATGGAGTCCGGCGAACTCAGTCTCGACGACATGATGACACGATTCGAGGAGGGCTCGAAACTCGTCAAAAGCTGTGGCACCACATTGAACGAAGTCGAACAGAAGATCGAACGGCTGATCCGGGACGGCGAGAAGCTCACCACTGAGGCCTTTGAGCCGAAGGACACCTAGGGGGCGGGAACCGCCTACTGCTTCTAGAAACTACTAAACAAACGAAAATCGCGAAATCTGCTGACAGCAGGATTTTTGCGACCTCGCCTCTCAGTGCTTAATATGCCACCCAAGGGTTGTCAGCCCTACATGCGACTGATTCGCCTTCATCCACATATTTTCGTTAATTTCGTTCCTTTCGTAGTTCACCTGCTTTCACTGGGTTCAAAATTGGGCCGCAACGTAGTCGACAAAGGTTCCGACAAAGCTCACGACAAAGATACGAGCCTACAGCCTCCCCCGCCCCTTGACACCCCAGTGAAAGGCTTTATAATCCCATTGATTGATGTATAGAACATTTGTTATGTCCAATAACGACAAGGGGTTTATCAATGGCCAACGAAGTATGGAAGTCATTTGAAGAGAACCAACTTTCACATAGTGCCGCGCATTATTTGATGACGATCAATACGTTGCTTGCCGAGCATGGCTATGCGCGGGTGACGGATATCGCCAAACACTTGAATATAACCCGGGGCAGTTGCTCGATTAGCTTGCGGCCGCTGAAAAAGCGGGGCTTGGTGGTGGAGGACGAGAACAAGTTTCTGCAACTTTCGGATGAAGGAAAACGTCTGGCCGAATTGGTGGAACGTAACGACGAACTGCTGGAGACCCTGTTTCGCGATATCCTCGGCGTCAGCGAGGACCAAGCGGAAATTGACGCCTGTAAGATCGAGCATTTGCTCAGCATTGAGTCCAGCGTCAAACTGGCCAACTTCATCCAATTGATGAAGTCCAACAAGGAGATCGTCAAACCGTTGCTGAACGAGCTGCGGGGGCAAGAAGCGGAATGTTCGCATGACGTGGACGCCTGCGACTATTGCCAGAGCATCTGCTTTTTCGAGACGCCGGCCACCACCTTTCCCAAGCGCGCAAAGGCGACAGCGAAATCGTGATGGGAATGGGATGAATCTGATTCGTTCGCATTCGTTATTGGCTGTCGTAGCCCTACTGGTCGTGCTGGCCTTGATCCGCGTGATCTGGATCGGGCGCGATGGCACGGGGCCGTCAATAACCGTTTACTCCGGTCGCACCGCAGACTTGATTCAACCGCTGATCGACCAATTCGAGCGTGAAACGGGGATTCGCGTACAGGTTCGCTACGGGCAAACGGCGGAAATGGCCGCCACCATTCTGGAAGAAGGTCGCCGCAGTCCGGCGGATGTTTTTCTTGCCCAGGACGCCGGTGCCTTGGGGGCATTGGCGCGGGCGGATCGGTTGACCCCCTTGCCCGCCGATCTACTGGATTTGGTCGAGGCGCGCTTTCGCTCCCCCGCCGGTCAATGGGTGGGACTGTCGGGCCGGGCCCGTGTCATTACCTACCATCCCGACCGCATCGATCCATCAGCGTTGCCGGACCACTTGCAAGCGCTGTGCGAACCGCACTGGCAAGGGCGTGTCGGCTGGGCCCCGATGAATGCTTCGTTCCAGGCGTTTGTTACGGCATTGCGCGTCACGGAGGGCCACGACGCGGCGCGGGATTGGCTTACGTGCATGGCCCGCCAACGTACCCGTAGCTATGCTAACAATTCGGCGATACTGATGGCCGTGGCCAGCGGTGAAATTGACGCCGGCCTGGTGAATCATTACTACCTTCACGCACTGGCGCGTGAACGCACCGGGGCGTTGCCGATCCGGAATCATTATCCTGCAGGCGGGGTTCTCGTCAATGTGGCGGGGGCCGGCATCCTCCGCACTGCGTCGGCGCCGGATCTCGCCGATCGCTTCCTGCGTTATCTGTTGGACGAATCCGCGCAACGCTATTTTACTGATCGCACATTCGAGTATCCGTTGGTAAGAGGCATCGCCCCGAACGAAGTGCTGCCGCCACTGCATGATTTGCAGACGACGGATCTGGACTTGAATCAACTCGACGACCTTGAACGGACCTTGCGCTTACTGCAGGATGTTCATCTCCTGTAGTGCGGTGGATATGGGTACCCGCTCTGCCACGACTCGATCTGCTCCCGTGCAGGCATTCGCCTCACCGCCACCCCCGGCGCCACGCCGGTTCCGTGATCCGGGGCAGGTACCGCTTTGGTTGCGCCTCAGTGCTTTGTTCGTCGCCCTGTTGTGTCTCTTGCCTGTGCTGTATTTAGTCCTGCGGGGCGCGGAGATTGGCTCCGACCTATGGAGCATCCTCTTTCGCGGGCGCACGGCCCGGATATTCTTGAACAGTGTCCTGCTCACCCTCACGGTTACGGCATCTGCAACGGCCATTGGCGTGTTACTGGCCTGGCTAACGGTTCGAACGGATCTGCCCCATCGCCGATTCTGGAGCATCCTCACATGCCTGCCGATCGTGCTGCCCTCGTATGTCGGTGCCTTTGCCCTGATTGCGACACTCGGCCCCAACGGCGCCCTGCAACACCTATTGAGTGTGTGGGGGGTAACGCAATTGCCATCGATCTACGGCTTCTTTGGCGCGTGGCTGGCCCTGACCCTGTTCACCTATCCCTATGTGCAGCTCAGTGTCCGGGCCGGCTTGCGGGGCTTGGATCCCTCCATGGAAGAGGCCGCCCGCAGCTTGGGCCGATCCAACCTCAGCGCCTTCCGACGCGTTACGCTTCCGCACCTGCAACCCGCGATTGTTGCCGGAGCACTGTTGGTCGCGTTGTATACGTTAAGCGATTTCGGCGCGGTGTCGTTGTTGCAGTTTGACGCGTTTACCCGTGCCATCTACGTCCATTATACCGGCGCTCTGGATCGCAGTGCGGCAGCGATTCTCGCGCTGCTTCTCGTGGTGTTGACGCTGGGCATCCTGACCATGGAATACCGCTTGCGCGGGCGCAGCCGCTATTACCGGGTCAGCGCCGGTGCCGCTCGCCGACAACAGCCGATGCCGTTGGGCGTGTGGAAGGTACCGGCCCTGATGTTTTGCGGATTGCTGGTCTTTCTGGCCTTGGGCATTCCCCTGTTGGTGACCGGTTATTGGTTGATACAGGACGGCGCCAGTGTCAACGTGCTTCGCGAAACGGTCACGATCACGCTGAACTCCGTCGCGGCCGCCGGCCTGGCCTCGGCCGCCTGTGTGCTGGCGGCCCTGCCGATCGTCGTCTATGCCGTCCGCTTCCCGGACCGTCACAGCCGCTGGATGGAGCGCTGCGTGTACATTGCGCATGGGCTACCCGGGATCGTCGTGGCCCTTGCGCTCGTCTTTTTTGGCATTCGCTTTGTTCCCGCCCTCTATCAGACATGGGCGATGTTAATCCTCGCTTATGTGATCTTATTTATCCCGCTGGCGCTGGGCAATCTGCGCGCCACCCTGATGCAGATCAGCCCCCGGATTGAAGAGGCCTCCCGCATGCTGGGCAAATCGGCGCGCTCGACATTGAGCCAAATTACGGTGCCCCTGCTTCGGCCTGGACTGCTGGCGGGGCTGGCCCTGGTGTTCTTAACCTGCATGAAAGAATTGCCCGCCACGCTCATTCTGGGCCCCACGGGATTCCCGACCTTGGCCACCCGAATCTGGAGCGCCACGGAGGAAGCCTATTTCGCCCGCGCCGCCGCCCCGGCTTTGATTTTGGTCGCGGTTAGTGCTATATCCATGTGGATCATCTTGCGTCAGGAGGAACGAGTTTCATGAACACATGCGCGGCATCCCATGCGATCACCGCACAAAACTTATCCAAGGCGTACGGCCCCATTCGCGCCGTGCGCAACATCGATCTTGCAGTCGAATACGGACGGTTCCTCGCCCTGCTCGGGCCCAGTGGCTGTGGGAAAACCACCGTGCTACGGATGTTAGCCGGGCTGGAACGGCCGGATACCGGTGTGGTCCGTATCGGGGATCGACTGGTTTCCGATGCGCAGGTGTTCGCCCCGCCGGAATCACGCCGCATTGGCATGGTATTCCAGGATTACGCACTGTTCCCCCACATGACCGTACAGGAGAATACGGCGTTCGGCTTGAACGGCGACGCCCGACGGGAGCGCGAGCGAATTCATGATGTCTTGAGCCTGGTCGGACTCGAGGGCGTGAAAGATCGTATGCCCCACGAACTCTCCGGCGGACAGCAGCAACGCGTCGCGCTCGCCCGTGCCTTGGCTCCCAAACCGGATTTAATTTTACTGGATGAACCTTTTTCCAATCTCGATGCCGCCTTGCGCGGCCGCGTAAGGCAGGATATTCGCCATATTCTTCGCACCGCCGGTGTCACCGCCATCTTTGTAACGCACGATCAGGAAGAAGCCCTCAGTCTCGCCGACGAAATCGCCGTGATGATCGACGGGCAAATGATTCAGACCGACCGCCCGGAACGCCTCTACCGACGTCCCGGCAGCCATCAGGTGGCGACCTTTCTGGGCGACGCCAATTTTCTCCCCGGCCAAGCCGCCGGCGATGTGGTCGAGTGCGAACTGGGACGCCTGCCCATTCTCGAACCGCTGGAGGGAGAGGTGGAAATCATGTTCCGCCCGGAGGATCTGTTGCTCAAAGCCGATGATCAGGGGCCCGGCGAAATCATTGAACGCACCTATTTCGGCCACGACCAAATGCTGATCATCCGCATGGACTCAGCCACCATCCTCAAATCACGGCTCGTCGGCTGTTGCCAGGGACTTCATCCCGGTCAACGTGTGCAGGTGCGTATTGATACGCCAATCATGGCCTACCCCACGCGATACGGCTGCCCCGTCGTTTGATCACACGTGCTGGCGTTTTCCTGAGTTCCATATTGGGACACCCGAGGCAAAATCGCAATCGAAGTCCCGACTCATATTGATTCCCATTTCTGCATCGGATTAACCTGGATTAGAGTTGCTCCCCTCTTTGTTTATCGGCCATGTTTCCGCAGCCAGAGATTAGGGCGAAAGATTAAGGCGAAAGACAAGGGGGGAAAGCCGCTCTTTATCTTTCGCCTTAATCTTTTGCCCTTGTCTCACATTCTCGCGCGCCGATTGCGCCCTTTCAAGAATCGCCAGAGACCGACAACCGTTTCATCTGAAGCATTTTAATAAAACTATAGCCATCCGGCTTGCCTCAGCGGTCACCCCGAGCGAAAGCCTGCCCTGAGCGAAATGACCCATTGAATTGAGTCGGAATCGACGGCTACAACATTAATTAAAATGCTCTAAGTGTCAGGTGAGCGCCGCACTCCCGACAGATTCAGCAAAGGAGCAAGTATGAGTACGGATTATAAGGGCCGCGTGTATTTACTTTTCGGTGGGACCAGCGCCATCGCTCAATCTGTCGCCACGCGCCTGCATGAACGAGGGGCCACTATCGTACTCGCGGGGCGCAATCAGGAATCCCTCGAGAAACTGGCCGCGAAATGGTCCGGCGAAACGGTCATGGTGAACGCCGATGATCCTGCGGCAATCAGCGCGGCCGTGCTCGAAACAAAGGAAAAGCATGGCCGCCTCGACGGCATCGCCAATTTCTTCGGCACCCTACTCCTCAAGCCGGCCCACTTGACCTCGGACGATGAGTGGAACCATACCCTGGCGGTAAATTTAACCTCCGCTTTCGCCGTCACCCGTGCTGCCGCCAAGGCCTGCACACCGGACGGGGGTTCAGTTGTATTCATTTCCACGGTGGCCGCACGGGTGGGCCTGGCCAATCACGAAGCAATTGCGGCGGCGAAGTCCGGCTTGATTGGTCTGGCGCAATCGGCTGCAGCAACGTATGCCTCCAAGAAAATCCGATTCAATGTGGTCGCCCCGGGCCTCACCGACACCCCATTGGCGGCCAAAATCACGGGCAACGAAGCCGCGCTGAAAGCGTCTACGCAGATGCATCCACTGGGCCGGATTGGAGAGGCACATGAAGTAGCGTCAGCGGTCACTTGGTTCCTTGATCCCGAACAAAGCTGGGTGACCGGCCAAGTATTAGGCGTGGATGGTGGCTTGGCCACGGTGCGAGGCAGGAGCTAACTCATATGCGCCGCTCCTACGTCAAACGAACCCGCATCCCGGCCACGGCACAGGCCGTCTTCGACTGGCACGAGCACCCGGACGCCTTCAAGCAATTGACGCCACCCTGGGAGCGGGTGCGTGTACTGCGTCGGCAGGGTGGGATTAGGGACGGCGCTTCGCTGTCCTTGCTCGTCGGTCCGATGCCTTTCGCCTTGCGGTGGGACTTGCGGCACCACAGCTACCGCTACGGCAGCGAATTCACCGACGAACAGGTGGCGGGACCGTTCAAGGTTTGGCGCCACACCCATCGGATGATCCCTGAAGGCGATGAGGCCTGTGTACTGGAAGATGCCATCGATTACGAGCTGCCGTTTGGCCGGATTGGCCACTGTCTAGGAGGCGCCTACATACGCAGCAAATTGAATCGCCTCTTTACCTTTCGCCATGACGTCACGCGTCAACAGTTCGCACCCACCTCAAAAGCGTCGACCACATGAATGCGGCCTTATATATTTGGGTGGTCCACGTTTTTGGTACCGTTTACATGACCGGCCTCATATGGGTCATCCAAGGCGTCCATTATCCGCTGATGAACCGGATCCGCTCGGAGGACTATGTCGAATTCCAAGCTCAGCATATGCTGCGGATCACATGGGTGGTGGGCCCGGCGATGCTGGCTGAAGCGGTGACCGCCTTACTGCTGGTCCGCTTTGCGCCCGACTTCCTCACGTGGCCAGCCGCCCTCCTCAATCTCGCCTTGCTGAGCGTGATTTGGCTGTCCACGGCGGTCTACCAAGTCCCGAGCCACCGCCGATTGGCCCAAGGCTTTGACGCCGTCGCACATCGACGCCTCGTGCAGACGAACTGGATTCGCACCGTTGCCTGGACCATCCGGTCCGGCTTACTGCTCTACTGGTGGATTGCTTAAAGGCTGCGCCCGCTGTAGAATTCGTCCCATGAATGTTTCAGATACAGCGATATTGCACATCCATTGTCCGGATCAGAAAGGAATTGTAGCCGCCGTTACCGGCTTTATTCACGAGCATCAAGGCAACGTGTTGCACTTGGATCAGCATGTCGACTTTGAGCAAGACGTCTTCTTCATGCGTATGGAATGGACGCTGGACGACTTCAATCTGTCAGTAGCCGAATTCGAGGCGGCATTCGCGCCGCTGGCAGCGACGTATCAGATGGAGTGGCAAATCTTTGATTCACGCACCCCGGTCCGCATGGCGATTCTGGTCTCCAAACAATCGCACTGCTTGTATGACATTCTATCCCGTCATGAATCAGGTGAATTCAGCATCGAGATTCCGCTTGTGATCAGTAATCATCCGGATTG
>SKLK01000270.1 GCA_007123265.1 Kiritimatiellia bacterium | reverse complement strand
GCGAACCGGCCCTTCAGGCATTCGCGGCTCTCACCATCGTCTTCATACAAACGATAGGTGGAGGACTGGGTGTCGTGCGGGTAATAGTCGATATGCAGGGTTTCCGGCACGTCCGTGCCCAAGGCGTCCCCGACCGGTTGCGCCGGGATGATCGCGCCATCCCGAACAAAGGTCGGGATCCGGTCAAGCGGGATGTTCAACCAGTCATTGTGCAATCCCCGGTACACCTCGTCCGACTCCAACGACCGCCATTGGCCATCGGGGAAGTACGCGGGTTTCCGCTGATACCCGCTCTTAGCGTCAATGGGGCCGTCCGCCGGAATCACCAGCAGATCCGGACCCAGCGTGTATTGATGCTGCAAATTGATCGCGCCGCCGTCGTTGTCGTTGTATTCCAAATACAGCGGTCGACAAATCGGCATGCCCGTCTCATGCGCCTCGCGGGCCAGTCCATATAGATAGGGGGCCAAGGCATAGCGCATTCGCGTCTGTTTCCTGAACAACGCTTTGCACTGTGCGCTAAAGTGCCATGGCTCACGAATGCCAAAGGCGCTGTGGGTCCGGAATACGGGGCTCAAGGAACCAAACTGGAACCAGCGAATAAAGATTTCCTCGTCAATCTTCTTCTCATGAAAACCACCGATATCGTGGGACCAGTAGACCGCGCCCAAATTCCCGGAACGGGCGGTAAATACGATTTGCTCCTTTAACGTTTCCCAATTCGAATGGGTGTCGCCGGAAAACTGCACCGGATAACGGTGGCCGCCAATGCCGCCCCAGCGGGACAGGATCATCCCGCGCTTGCCGGTACAGGTCTCCGCCAGATCATAGTATTGGTGATTCGCCCATAACTGGCTATCCAGTGAACTCGCCGGCGGCTTGATCCAGCCATCGACCCACCAAAAGTCCATGCCCTGTTTGAAGAACGGCCCCAAGACATGATCGCGCCAATAGCTCATCGCCTGCGGATTCGACCAGTCACACGCCCACTCCCCGTTATGCGGCAAGGGCCCCAACGCGCGTTGGATGCCGGGGATATGACTGTCGTTCGCCGGTAACGGTTCGTAACCGTCGTATCCCGGATGATCGTTCAATGACGTGTGCAGCCCCATGTTGTGCAGTTCGCGCAGCGTCTTGGTCGGGTTGGGAAAATACTTTTTACTCCAATCGTATCCCCCCCACCCGTCACGCCAATCGGTGTCAATGATCATCACATCGATGGGAATTTTTTCGCGGCGATAGCGCTTGGCCAAGGCAAGAAATTCCTGATCCTTGTAGGCATACCAGCGTGAATACCAGAATCCAAAGGTCCAACGGGGCACCATGGGAATCGGACCAAAAACGGTAATGAAGTCCTTCAATGCCTGCTTGTAATCGTTTCCATAGGCAAAAAAATAGCCATCGAATTGCACGGACTTGGCCCGATTTTCTATCCACTGATGGTCGGTATTCCAGTAGACACGCGGCTCGTCCGGCAAAAAGTGTCCGCCGTCCGTGCTGAGTAGGCCCTCTTGCGGGTAGGTCTTCGGTCCGCCACACCATTTCCAAACATCCATTGACCGGCGCACGCTGCCCAGGTTGCCTTTGTCCGCTTGGCCCGGGGCCCAATGGACGGGGTCCCCAGTGTGGTTGCGGTGGGCGATCGTCAGGTTCGCGCTGGAAAAGACCTCGCCGTTGTCCGTGTAACGCAGCGTGAAGCGCTCGGTCTTCAGGGTCAAGGTCTTGCCTTTGACCTGAATATCCGCCGCGATCGGTTTGACGGATTGGATGCCGGTGAGTACGGACGGATACGGGGAAAAATTGCCGTTGTGCGCGTACTCGAGTCGAACGCATCCGGTTGCATACAAGGTGAAGCGCGCCGCGCCGAGGGTGAATGGTGTTTTGCTGGCTGGCATAGTGGATGAAGCCCTTTCTGTGCGCCTGACTACTGGTTCGTACGTTGACTCCGCTGATCCCGTCAACTGCGGAAAAACTTCTCGCCTTTGTAAGCAGTTCCCCCACCTTTGTCAAACGAGGAGAGCCACGGGCGGATGGGTCGGACCACCGCGTACGTTAGCGAACCCGGGAAAACAGGACCCTCTTCCACCAGACGCAGAGGTCCGGCCGACAACAGTCTAAACCCGTCGTCCCAGCGCGGCATGGTACAAGGCCTCCACCCGAGGCCAGTTCACGACATTCCACCAGGCGTCCATATAATCGCCGCGCCGGTTCTGGTAATGCAGATAGTAGGCATGTTCCCAGACATCCAAGCCGAGAATGGGTTGTCCCGTAACTTCAACCAGCCCGTGCATCAAGGGATTGTCCTGATTCGGCGTTGAGCTGATTTGGAGGTTCCCTTGCTCATTGACCAGCAGCCACGCCCAACCGGAGCCGAACTGCGTGGCACCGGCCCGGTTAAATTCAGATTGCATGGTCGCGAAATCGCCCCACACATTATCGATCGCATCCCGGACCGCACCACTGGGTTCTCCGCCCCCGTCCGGGGA
This sequence comes from Kiritimatiellia bacterium, assembly GCA_007123265.1. Classification (GTDB taxonomy): domain Bacteria; phylum Verrucomicrobiota; class Kiritimatiellia; order SLAD01; family SLAD01; genus SLAD01. The sequence goes on along the minus strand of SKLK01000270.1, from coordinate 5,146 downwards.
CATGATTTCCCAAAACAGCTCATGATTCCAGTGACCGCCCCCGTTGTTACGAACAGCGGTTTGAATGTCCGCCGGCAGCGACGGAATATCAGCCAGCACGTTCTCCAACGGCTGGGCGGCATAGGCCGGATAGCGACGCAAGGCCTCAACCACATTGTTTGTATAGGCGGCATGATGCCGGCCATGATGAATTTTCATCGTCCGCGCATCGATATAGGGCTCCAGCGCCGTGTAGTCGTAAGGCAAAGCCGGCAGCGCCAAGGGCACGTGATCCACGTGATCCGGCACCCGCTCGCCCCACGCGTTGGCCCGTCCACCCAGCAGACTCCCGGCCATCGCCAGCGAGCTGGCCTGAAGAAAATCACGACGGCTGAGGTTGGAAAAAGAAAACTGTTTCATCGACTATCACTCCTTTTCATCATGCGTGTTCTACTCTATTGCGAGGCGGACGACGCGGAAACGGCCTGTTCCGCATGGGCTTGAATCCGCTTAAAGATGGCCTGCAACCCGTTCACACGGCTAGGGGTCAAGTGCGAGGCCAAACCCACGCCTCGCAAAAACTCTAAACCGCCGGTGCGGACCTCTTCCGCAGTGCGCCCGTCATATAAACCAACGAGCATAGCCACCAAGCCCTTTGTGATCAGCGCATTGCTGTCGGCCTGAAACCGCATGCGCCCGTCCTCAATCTGCGCATCCAACCAAACCTGCGATTGACAGCCATGCACCTCGCGGTCCGGGGTCCGCAAAGCGTCCGGATAATCGGGCAAATCCCGGCCCAACTGAATGATGTATTCGTAGCGATCGTTCCAATCCTCCAGCATGGAAAGATCTGCCACCAATTCTGCTTCCGCTTCTTTTAACGTCGCTGCCATGTTCCGTCCTTAAACTGCCTGGTAGAGTTCACTTAATCCGTCTATACTAACAGCGCAGCGGACACTTGTCGAATCCCCGTCCGGCGAGGGCCGTTTATTTTTTTGGTATCCGGTCAGACTCACAGGGAGCGAAATTGTGTTTCATTGCGCCGCATGTAAAGGTCCGGCCTGTGAACGCTTGTTTCGAGGCACAGACGCACTTTTCGCTGGAAAATTGCGGGCAAACGAGTAGCGTCATCGACCGCCAAGGGGGAACACTATGATTAATCGATTCAAAGCCAAGTGGGGCATCGACAGCACCCGCCGTGTCGTCATGATTCTGCTCGCGTTTTCGCTGGCGGGCGGCGGCATGCTCTATCTCAAAAACCCCGTGTTTGCTGGGTTGGGGTTCACGGAGCAGACGCGTTGGTGGATCAAATTGCCCGTAGCCCTGATCCTCTACCAGGTCTTGCTGCTCGGCTTCGGCACGTTGTTGGGCGAGTTTAGTTTCTTCTGGGGCAAGATGCGCAAGCTGGGACGCTGGCTATCACGACCGTTTCGGCGGGGGACGGTCTGACCGGCCGTGCGCCGAATCGATAGTAGACGAGATGCACGGTAATGCTTAGCATGGACGCCCATGAATGGGATCAGAAAAACAAAATGAGTGCGCAGCGATGTATTGTGATCGGCGGCAAAGGCTTTGTCGGCGCCGGCGTGGTAGCGGCGGCGCGCGAGCGCGGGTATGAAGTCATCGCATTGGGACGTGAAGACTACGCCGCAGCGAAAGGTATGCCGTGCGAATGGTTGATCAACGCCAATGGCAACTCCCGCAAATTTCTGGCGCGCGAAAATCCGCGGCTCGACTTTCAATTGTCGGTGGACTCCGTCTACGCATCCCTCGTCGATTTCAATCCCCGCCACTACGTCTTCCTCTCCTCGATCGATGTCTATGCCAACTTCAGCGATCCAGCGCACAATCATGAATCGACGCCGCTTCAGCCTGCCGCGCTTTCGCCGTATGGGCTGCACAAGTCGATTGCAGAGGACCTGGTCCGCTACCATCGCCCTGACGCGCTGATTCTTCGCATGGCAGGTTTTGTCGGCCCCGGCCTTTGGAAAAACCCGATTTTCGACCTGCTGACCGGGCAGCCCTTGCGGGTCCACCCGCTATCCGCTTACCAATACCTGCACACGCACGTGCTGGGGGAAACAGTCTTTGCGCTGTTGGCCGCCGGGGTGCGCGGCGAAACCTTTAATGTAGCCGGGCGCGGGGTGATCAGCCTGCAAGAAATCGCGGCGCTGATTCCGGAATGCCAAGTCCCCGAGCAAACAGATTTGTCCCGCGAACGGTATGAAGTCAGCACCGAAAAGGTCTCCGGTTACGTCAATCTGCCCGCCTCCGAAGATACCGTGTGGCGGTTTATCCGTGATGTCCTGCAGGGGCGGGTGCCCTTAGGGCAAGGGGCCAGTGCACCATGATTATCTCCCGCACACCGTTTCGCATCAGCTTTCTCGGCGGGGGCACAGACTTTATCGACCACTATCGCGAGGCCGGTGGCGCCGTTTTGTTGACGACCATTAATCAGTACGCCTACCTGTCCGTGCATCGGCTCAGTCCCTTTTTCAAACACAACTACCGCGCCAGTTATGCACAAACCGAGTCGGTGCTGCAACCGCAGGAATTCCAGCACCCCTTGATCCGCGAATGCCTGCTGTATTTGCGGATTCGGGAGCCGATGGAAATCTCGCATGTGTCCGACTTGCCCGGGCGAACCGGGCTCGGCACCTCCTCGTCGTTCACGGTCGGGTTGCTCCACGCCCTGCACGCCTTTCGCGGCGACGAGGTGAACGCGGAAGAACTGGCCCGGGAAGCCATCATCGTTGAGCGGGAGCGCGTCGGCGATGTCGGCGGCCATCAAGATCAGTACGCCGCCGCATACGGTGGCTTGATCCGAATTGATTTCACCGGGGAACAGCTGGTCGAGGTCACCCCGCTAAACGTGGCATCCGATCGGGTGACGGCTTTAGAGGACCGGCTGATGATTTTCTTCTTGGGCACAGAAATGTCGGCAGAGGAAATCTTGATCGAGCAACAACAGCGCACAGGCCAAAATCAGTCGGCCTTACGCGATTTGAAAGGTTTGGTCGATCAAGGACAAACCCTGCTTGAAAGCAACGCCGACCTATCGGGCTGGGGCGATCTCCTGCACGAGGCCTGGCAACATAAGAAGAGTCTCGCGAGCGGAATCAGCAATTCCACAGTGGACGATGCCTACGACGTCGCTCGTCGCGCCGGTGCGCGCGGGGGCAAGGTGCTGGGGGCGGGCGGACGCGGGTTCCTCCTCTTCTACGTTGAACCGGACCAGCAAGCGGCGGTGCGTGAGGCCTTGTCAAAACTGATGCCGGTACCTTTTGGCTTCAGTCGCACAGGCAGCGAGATTATATTCCAATCCAGTGAAACCCCATGAGTCCAACGTGAATTCCGTTGGGGACAAGCCGGATAAACCCCGCATTGCCCTGCTCTTCCGCTATGGGCCGGCGGAGCATACGGAATTGTTTCATGCCATGCCGAACATTGTCGAGGCACTGGCGCAAGAGCTTGAGGTCCACTATTTCGGACTCAAGAGCAAACGTCCGATTCCAGATACGATCCAGGCAAACGCGCAGGTGCACCAACTGCCCCTCTACGTGGACCGGACGAGCACGGCCGACAAGCTTTGGAAAACGTTCATCTGGCTCCTCTGGCTGCCTTGGATCGGACTTTGGTGTCGGTGGCATCGCGTCCGCGCGATGTATATCGATGAAACGATCCCCCTCACCGCTCCGCTGGCGCGCATATTCTTTGGCCCACGTGTCGCCATCACCATTGCCGACTTTTTCATGGACATCTACGCGGAACAATATCGCTGGTTGCTTTGGACCGGCGGCTGGGTGAAACGCGCAGACCTGTGGGCTTGGCGGCGATTGCCCCTACTATTCACACGAGCCCGCAACACCCGCACCTATCTCGTCGCGCGCGGGGTACCGGCCGCGCATGTGCATCCGGTGTATGACCCGTGCGACTTGAACCGCTATTATCCCATGGATCAACAAGCGGCGCGGGCGGCCTTGGGCATTGCGGACGACGCGATTGTTCTGGTACACCACGGCATTCTGCATCCCAACAAAGGGAACCACCGCATTCTCGAGGCCATTGCCGCGTCACGAGACCAGTTTCCCCGCCTGCTCTATCTCCTGATCGGCGACGGCCCCGACATGCCCCGCCTGCGCAAGCAGGTCAGGGATCTCGGCCTCGAGCAGCAAGTCAAATTTACCGGCTGGCTGGAAACCCTCGAGGAGGTCAACCAAGCCTTAAACGCCGGCAACATCGGCTTGGTGATGCGGATTGGTCAGCCATCGGACGACTTCCACATGACCGGCGCGTTGGTGCACAGTATGGCCTGTGGCCTGCCGATACTGGCCGCACGCCTCGCCGGCGTGGCGGAAGTGGTGCAGGACGATGTCAATGGCTACCTATTCGACCCCCACACCCTGAACGATTTCCCCGCGCAACTCCACCGCCTATACAATGACCCGGCCTTGCGCAAAAAACTCGGCGACCAAGCTCTCACCGATGCGCGCGAACATTTTGACTTGGACGCTGTGACCCGGCAAACCGTCAAGCCGCTACTGGACCTATGCCGGGATGCAACCGGCTACCGCCCGAACACGGGGTAAAAAAACAGGAAGGGCGGGCACGCCAAGGAGGTCGGGGTGAGGAACCCCATGGAAAGCGCACTCCCGCCCTTCCAAATTGTTGTAGTTGCTCATGCGAACGAAGTGTTTTTCTAATTCACACTGCCTACCTACGTGACCAGTATTGTCTGCAACCCTATCAATTTCAAATGAAATAGGAAAAATCAGGGGAACCCCTAAGTATTCATCACTCCATACCCACGGATATCGATGCATTTGCATCACATCTCTGTCGTCAGCATTGTCCGCGCGGGCTAGGCGCGGCTTAGGGACACGCGGCTTAGGGACAGAGAAACTGTGGGGACTGACTGTAGCCGCGCACGCTGGGCGCGGTCGAGTACGGGCAAGATATGGCGGGGTAATTAGGGACAGAGAAACTGTGGCGCGCGAGCAGGGTCAATACCTTCTCCGCGCCACCTCTCTTTTGGAGAACCACTTACACACAGTTTCCACCAATTTGGAGGGGCGAGCTCTGCGAGCCCTGAGGCCACGCTGGACTTTCTATGTACCGATGCACAATCGCGGCGTCGCAGAGCTCCGCCCCCTCCAAATTGAGCACT
>SKLK01000102.1 GCA_007123265.1 Kiritimatiellia bacterium | reverse complement strand
GCTAGCATTCGCCCGAAGGGCTGCTACGCGGGGGGCAAAAGGGTCGAAGCGCAAAGCGCTTCTCGCGTGGGAGCGCGTCAGGCGGGGCCGAGCGCAAGGCGCGCGGGACGGGGCTGGACTCTTGTCCGCACCGGCCCGCGCAACACCGCGATCGGGTCTGGCTGGCGCGTGACCCACGCGACCCTTTTGGCCAACGCACACTACAAGAACCAAGCCCCCACCCAAACTGGGCGCGTCGCATCCACCGGCGCCGGGCCTACGGCGTGACAGGAGCGACGACATTCAGAAAGCCATCGCGGGCTGATCCGATGATCCGTTGGCTGCAATTGAAGGCGTATGGCCATCATCCAAAGCGCCGCCGAGCGGCGCACTCCAAAGGCGCGGGATATGTTCCCGGCAAAGGAATTGCCCTTGCACCACACGGCGGACTGCACCAAGATGCAGTCACAGCATGACAAGACCGCCCCACAACTCAAGCCCGATGCCGAAGAAATAGACAATGACCCGAAAACGCCGCGCTACAACTCCGCCCAAACCCGCACGGGATCCGCGCGGCTGCGTCCTGCCCTTCCTCAGCACCACCGCGATCATCGCGGTGATCGTGTACATCGCCCTGTTATTGGCCGCGCGCACCGACGGGTTCATCTACACGGTTGAACAGCGACTGACCCAACACGCGGGGATCCCCGTACACGTGGATCGCGCCTGGCTCAAGCCGAATTTGGATATCGTATTGGAAGGGGTCAGCTTCGGTGAAACCGACACACTGGGCGGACCGGCGTTCCTGTTTGAGACGGTCTACTTGACGTGGCAGATCCGGCGCGCGCTGCATCCGCGCCAGCGCGCGCTGACGCAGGTACGTGTTCAGGGCGGACAAGTCCATCTTCAACGTGATGCGCAAGGGGTATGGCAACCCGTCATTCTAGCCGGCGACGCCCACCGCATAGCACAGCGCCTGGGATTGACCATGACCACAGCTGCAGCAGCCATGCGGGCGATGGATCACGAGACCGCAATCCAAGTTGAAGGGGTGGATTTGCTTTGGCTGAATGCCCATGACGACCTGGAAATGGCCCTATACAATGTGCAGGTGGGCAATGCCTCCGCGCAACTACTGGACCGTACGGTTCGTTATCAGGAATTGCGGGTCGAACAAACGTTTTCCGCCGGAGCGACCGGCGGCGAACATTCCCGCACGCTGCTATGGATCGACGGCGTCACAGTGTCTGTCACGGCAGCGGACTAAACCACGCGCTTGGTGTAACTGCCCTTGTCCTCGCCCATCGCCAGCGGGTTGGAAAGAATCAATTGGGTGGTAATGGCATTGCGCAAGGCTTGCCGTCCGTGCAGGACCGGCCGGTTACGCTGCTCGCCAGTCGTACTGAGCCCGGAGACGGGGATCACCGGCATATTCATCCGCAAATAATTCAGATTCACCAGTAACGTGCGCGGATTGACGAAGGCGTTGAAATTTTCATCCCGGATTTCGCGAATGGAGTAGGCATTATCCGTGTCCAACGCGCTGACATCCAACGCGGTATCAATTGCGCCAAGATTTGTGCTTTCAGCGGCTGCCCGGGCAGCCTTCCGCATGGCGGGTGTGCGCGCAGGCTTCGGTGGCGGAGGCGGCGGCGTGGCCGCACGGGGTGCATGCGGCGCACGGGGATCGCGACCGGCCCGGGCTGGGGGCGGCGGCGGAGGCGTAGCCGATTCTCTGTACGCCCGCCGCGGCTCTTGCTCGGGAGGCAACTCCTCAGCAGGCATCGGTTCGGCGCCAATGGTCTCGAAGAACTTGCGCATCTCCTGCTCAAAGGAACGACTATCCTGCTGAGCAGGTGGCGACCCGGCCGGTTGGGCGGGCCGATCATCGTCATCCGGCATGTTACGCAGGCGGTCCCGCTCCTTCTTGCGCGAGAAGAGCTGAGCCACCACCCAGAAGAAGGCGATGATCAACCAAATGATCGCCTCGCCGCCAATCCCGTTTTGTGCAAAATAATCTAGCATCCGATCCACCTTAAATCACTCCGGCAACCGGGTTTTACCCCGGTTGCCGGCTGAGATTTGGCTGATTATTCGGCTCCCTTTTCCTCGTCCCGCGACAACGACTCGCGCATCGAGGTATCGGCCAGAATGTTCTGCATGCGGTAGAAGTCCATCACGCCCAACTGCCCTTCCTGGAACGCCTTGGCGATAGCCAGCGGCACTTCGGCCTGCGCCTCGATGACCTTGGCTTGCATCTCCTGAACGCGGGCGCGCATTTCCTGCTCGTAGGCGATGGCCATGGCCCGGCGACCTTCGGCCTCGGCCTGACGCAATTTCTTGTCCGCCTCGGCGCGCTCGGTTTCGAGCAAGGCGCCGACGTTGGCCACTTCGCGGGTGCCACTCACACCGGCCACACTGACATCGGCAATATCAATGGAGACAATTTCAAATGCCGTCTGCGCATCCAAACCGCGTCCCAACACACGCTGACTGATGTGATCAGGATTCTCTAATACATCCTTGTACGTCGGCGAGGAACCAATGGCACTGACAATGCCCTGCCCCACACGCGCGATGATCGTGTCCTCGGTCGCACCACCGACCAAGCGCTCCAAATTGGCGCGGACCGTTACGCGGGCTTTGACCAGCAAACGGATACCGTCTTTGGCCACGGCATCCAGCATGTTGGTACCCTTCGCCGGATCGGGACAGTCAATCACCTTGGGATTGACGCTGGTGCGAACCGCGTCATACACATCGCGACCGGCCAGATCAATGGCCGCCGCTTGCTGGAAGCTCAGCTCAATGTTCGCTTTATCCGCGGCAATCAAGGCCTGCACCACGTTGATCACATTGCCGCCGGCCAAGAAGTGTGCTTCCAGCTCATTGGTGCTGAGTTGCAATCCGGCCTTCACCAAGCGGATGCGCGCGTCAACCATGATTTTCGGCGGTACACGCCGCAGCTTCATGGCCACAAGGGTGAACAAGGTCACCCGCGCACCGGAGGTCAGGGCACGTACCCACGTGCCAATGAAGGAAAAGAAAATACCGACCAATACCAAGGCGGCAATGGCCAGCAAGAATAGGAAAATCGGGAATACGGCGTTCATCGTTTTTGCTCCTCTGTTGTTTATCTCAATAAGAAAGTTGCGGCCCTAGCCTCAAATCGCTTAGCGGAGGCTAATCGCTTTCCCCTCTGAATTCAAGCGGCTTCCGTGGGTTCTTTCGTCTCCGGCGGCGCTTGCACCGCGCGTACGGTCACATGGTTGCCGGTTACAGATACGACTCGCACCCGCGCACCGGCATCGATCCACTTGCCTTCCGCCACCGCGTCCAAGCGCTTGCCGTCAATCCGAATAATCCCCGAGGGCCCCATCGGCGTGACCGCCTCGCCTTCCTTGCCGACATAGGCCTTCATCGAGATCACGGCACTTTTGTATCCGGCCGTGTCCGTGGACAAGGTCAAGGTCTGCCCCAAGCGCGTGCGCGGAATCCATTGCATCCAAACAATGATGGACACGGCGAGAAAGATGAGGATCAACAGCGAAGCCAACACGCCGCGCTGCGGGCCAAAGGCAACAAATCCCATGAAAACGGCCCCCATCAGCGCCACCGCCCCCAGCACACCGAGCACCCCGCCCGGCACAAAGATTTCAGCCCCCATCAACAGCATGCCGGCCAGTAGCAGCAAGATAAAAATATGTGTCGCATCCATGTTCGTCTACTTTTCTTCCGGTTCGCCAGCCGAGGTGTCCGCCTGCGGCGGCACAGACTCGACAACGATCCGGTTTCCATGTACTTCCACCACCCGCACCGGCTGACCGGCCTCAATATAGTCGCCACGCGTGATTACGTCCAGACGGATATCATCAATCAACGCGCTGCCCGCCGGATACAAGGGCGACAGGGTCTCCCCCTCCTTGCCAATCCACGTAGAGCGATCTTCGCGGGATGACCGGTAACCCGCCTCCCGTGAGGTGGCGTCTTCCAGCACCAAACGATGAAAGACCGTGGAGCGGGGCAAATAGCGGCCCAGTATAATCCCGCCAAACGCCGCGCCGACAATAGCGCCGGCCAACTTGATCAGTGGCAATTGCAGTTCCGGCAAGCTCGGCATCCACGGATCGCCCGGGATCCGTTCCACCATCGCATTCAACAGGCTCCACAAAACCAATGCGGCCCCGGTGATACCGATGATACCGAACCCGGGAAATACAAAGACCTCAATGAATATCAGGGCCACGCCGACAATAAACAGGATGATTTCCTCGTTGCCGGCCAAGCCGGCAATGTGATGACCCGCAAAGAACAGGATCAAACAGATGATGCCCACGATGCCCGGCAGCCCGAAACCCGGCGATTGAAACTCAAGATACAATCCCAGGAACCCAAGCATCATCAAAATCGGACCAATTATTTGCAGAAAACGAGCCAACCGCTCGGCACCGGTAACCTCCAACTCGATCCGGCGCGCTTCCGCCAGCCCCAACAGCTCCAAAAGCTCCTCAAAATTATCCACCGTTCCCTCGGAAAGCAGGGGCCGCTGGTCCTCGCCAAACCGGCGTTCCGCTTCTTGGTTTGTCAGGGTCAGCAACTGCCCTTCCTGACTGATCACTTCGCCATCAATGATCAATTCCACCTCGGGCCGGACCATCGCCGAGGCCAGAGTCTCATCCCGCCCTTTGCGTTGGGCAATGCCGCGGACCAAGCTGTCGACATACGACATGATCTTTTCCCGCTCGGCATCGGGCAACGGCTGAATCCCGCCGCCTGGAGCCATCATTATCGGCATCGCATCGCCAATCTTCGACCCTGGCGCCATGTAAATGTAGTCCGACGCCAGGGCGATAATCGCTCCAGCCGAAATGGCGTTGTGCTCCACGAAGGTGTAGGTGGGCATCTCCATGCGCGCGATCAGCTCAATAATATCCTCCGTCACGTTCACCGCGCCACCCGGCGTGTCCATCGGAAAGAATATGGCGTCGACGTCCATCGTACTCGCTTCACGAACGCCGCGCCGAACGACATACAATAACGCCGGTTCAATCGGGCCGCGGATGGGCAGAATGTAAATCGTCTGATCGCCTACGGGGACGACCCCCTCTTGCAGCGCCAGCGCTTCGTACGCCCCTTCTTCGTCACGGTCCGCGCGCAGATCGAGAAAACCCAACGTCGTCAGCACAGCACCCAAAAATATCATCCAGCGGTATTTCATAGCCTTCCTTACCATTGACTTACTGTACTGTATCATAGAGTTTCGTAGCCTGACTAAAAAATCTTCTGGCATCGGAAACTTTAAAGGCGTCAGGATCAGGCGCGGTCAGCCGACCCCAAGTGTTGAAGGGATTTCACGAGATCAACGGAGAGGAAACACATGACGTTTGCTAAACAAAAGGTATTGATCACCGGCGGGGCATTGCGCATTGGCAAGGCCATCGCCGAGCGGCTCGCGGCCGAAGGGGCCCACATCTGCATTCATTACAATCGCTCGTATCAAGCGGCGGTGGAGCTGCAGGAACAATTAATCGAGACCGGCACGGAAGCACATGTGGCCGAAGCCAACCTGATGACCGAAACGGCCTGCGAAGAGCTTGTGGAACGGGCCATCGCCTTGATGGGCGGCGTCGACATTCTCATCAACAACGCCTCCGTATTCAATAAACAGACACTGGACGAGGCCGACATGGATTGCTGGCTGGGCGAAATGTGGCCCAACTTCTTCGCGCCGGTACAACTCATGCGCGCCTTTGCCGCACAAGACCGGCCCGGACAAGTGGTCAACCTGCTGGATCGCCGCGTCACCACCCTCGACACGGCGTGTGTCCCCTACTTGATCAGCAAGAAGGCGCTCACAGATGTGACCCTGCTGGCGGCACGCCACTATGCCCCGCGCATCCGCGTCAACGGCGTGGCCCCCGGCGCCGTGCTGCCGCCGCCGGGCAAGGATGACTCCTACATTAAAGAGTTTGCCGGCCCCGTGCCGCTGGAGCTGCAGGTAACCCCCGAGGATATTGCCCGAACCGTCCAGTTTGTGCTGGAACAAAAAACGCTGACCGGACAAATTATCCACGTCGATGGTGGCCAACACTTATTGTAAAGGAGCCTCACACTTATGAGCGACCGTATTTTTATCCGTGACCTGTCCCTGCGCTGTATCATTGGCATCTACCCGGACGAACGCCGTGAACGCCAGGACGTCATCATTAACATCATCCTGGAAGGTGACCTCTCCGCTGCACCGCAAAGCGACGCGATCGAGGACACGATCAACTACAAGACGATTAAGAAGGAAATCGTGCGATTGGTCGAAGCCAGCGACTTCAACTTGATCGAAACCATGGCCAGCCGGATACTGGATATCTGCTTCACTGACGCAAAAGTCGAACGGGCCACCGTCACGATCGATAAACCCGGGGCCCTACGCTTTGCCCGCAGCGTTGCGGTGGAAATGTCGCGCACACGAACCGGCGGTTGAGCCGTCCACCCGATATCATGATCGCGCGCGCGACACGATTCCTAATCCTGCGGGGCGGCGCGATCGGTGACTTCATTGTTACGTTGCCCGCTCTGCAAATGATTCGTGATCGCTGGCCGGAAGCGTACATCGAACTGATAGGCTACCCGCATGTGGCCCGGTTGGCCCTGCAAAACGGGTTGGTCAACGAGGTGCGCTCACTCGATCAAGCCGGAATCGCGGCCTTCTTTGGGCGCAAACCGAGCTTTTCAGCGGAGCAAGTCGAGCACATACGCTCGTTTGATCTCATCTTCACTTGGCTCCATGACTTGAACGGGGCCGTACAGGACAACTTGTTGCTCGCCGGGGCCCGACACGTCGTCTATGGCTCACCGCTCATTCCCGACGGCGTGCCTGCCGTAGAGCACTTGGTTCGCCCGCTCGAAAGCCTCGCCCTATACACACAGCAACCCTGCCCTCGCTTGGTGCTGGACGCCGATGTGCGGGCGGCGGGACAAAAAGTCGTGCAACAGCGCGTGGGCCGACAACGGGCTTGGGCCATTCACCCCAGCAGCGGCAGTCCCCGCAAAAATTGGCCGCTGCGACATTTTCGTGAATTGGCGGACCGACTCACCCGTGACAGGGACGTCGTCCCGCTCTACATCCTAGGCGAAGCCGATGCCTCCATTCAGGAAGAACTGAGCCGGGACGTGCCCCCGAAGCAGCTTGTCACCGGACAATCGTTAACCGAGCTGGCCGCGCTTCTTTCCGCATGCGATGGCTATGTCGGGAACGACTCCGGCATCACACACCTCGCCGCCGCCGTCATGCAGCGCCCCGTGATCGCCTTGTTCGGCCCATCCGACGCCCGACAATGGGCACCACGCGGAGCGGCAGTGAACCTTTTGCAGGCGGAATCGGGCGACCTGGCGGACCTATCCCCTGACCACGTATGGGCCACCTTACAAGCAGCCCTCTCCCCGGACCGTCTCCCACCGCATAACGAAAATCAGTAGCACGATCTGGAAAGCCCACAGCGCGGGCTCATGCTCGGACCACGACCGGTTCAGAGTCGCGGCGTGGCGCATCTGCAAGGCCTAAGGTGTGAGCATTTCTCACTTAGCCGCCCCACGACCTTGTGTCGTGGGAGGTGAACGCTGAGTGCGCACCAGTCTGGAGCAATAAAGAGAGCCCGTTTTGAGCAAGTTGAGGAAGGAATACCTTCCTTGCTCTTGCCTGGCT
>SKLK01000105.1 GCA_007123265.1 Kiritimatiellia bacterium | reverse complement strand
CGGCGAATGCTGTCGAGGTGGTGTTCACCCCGCACGATATGGAATCGATGCCGCCGTCATTCGCGCTGCCCGGGACGGCTGAGCCGGTGGCTTTCGAGTTGGAGGAGGCGGCCGATACGTTGCGCATTCGCACCGCCGACTTGTCGGTGGAAATTCAGAAACGTCCGTTCCGAATGCAGCATGCCTATCAAGGGCGCGTGCTGATCGAAGAGGAGCCGGGCTTTGTCCGTGACGAAGCACGCGCAGGATTTCGCTTCCGCATTGAGGCGCAGGAACAGTTCTTCGGTGCCGGCTCGCGGGCGTTGGGCCGGATGGATCGGCGCGGCGAACGACTCGATCTCTACGCGCAAAGCGCCTATGACTATGCCGACTACGCGCGGGCGATGTACTACTCGATGCCGGCGGTGGTGTCGTCGAAAAACTATATGTTGATTTTTGACAATGCCGCTCGCGGGGAGGTGGATATCGATTCCGGCGGTGACGATGCGTTGCACTTTGCGGCGGTCGGTGGACGGTGGGCGTATGTACTGATTGCCGACGAGTCTTGGCCGGGATTGGCGGCTGCCATCGCCGACACGACCGGGCGACAACCGTTGCTGCCACGCTGGGCGTTAGGCCATTTGACCTCGCGCTTTGGCTACCAATCGCGCGCCGAGGCGGAAGCCGTGGTCGCCGGTCATTTTGAGGCCGACATCCCCTTGGATGCGATTATCTTCGATCTTTACTGGTTCGGTCCCGATCTGCGCGGGTACATGGGGAATCTGGATTGGGATCGGCAGGCGTTTCCTGAGCCGGAGGAAATGGTCAGGATTTTCCAGCGCCAAGGCATCCAGACGATTTTAATTACGGAGCCGTTCATTCTGACGGAGTCGACGAATTGGGACAACGCCGTGGCGGAGGGGGCGTTGGCCACGGACGCGGAAGGGCAGGCGGCGACGTTCGAGACGTTCTTCGGTCGGGCGGGCCTCGTCGATGTGTTTTGTCCTTCAGCGCGGGAGTGGTTCTGGGGATTTTACCGGCGGCAAATGGACGCCGGCGTAGCCGGCTGGTGGGGCGACCTGGGCGAGCCGGAAACCCATCCGGACTTTGTCCGGCATGTGAAGGGGGCCGCGGAGGAGATTCACAATGCCTATGGACATACTTGGGCCCGAATGGTTTATGAGGGGTATCAACGGGATTTTCCCCACCTGCGCCCGTTTAACTTGATGCGATCGGGTTCGGTTGGCTCGCAGCGGTACGGGATGATCCCGTGGAGCGGCGACGTGCAGCGCTCATGGGGCGGGCTGCGCTCACAGGTGGAGATTTCCCTGCAGATGGGGTTGCAGGGCGTGGCCTACATGCATTCCGATCTGGGTGGCTACACCGGTGGCACACGGGATCCGGAGTTGTATATTCGCTGGATGCAGTTTGGCGTGTTTCAGCCGATTTATCGGCCGCACGCGCATCCGTCCGTGCCGCCGGAGCCCATTTTCTGGGACGAGGACACGAAGCGCATCGTGCGCGATGCGATTCGGTTGCGGTACCAGTTGCTGCCGTATCATTATACGTTGATGTTCGAGAACGCGACGGCGGGCTTGCCGTTGATGCGGCCGCTGATGTATGTCGACGATGACCCGGGCCTGGTGGATCGGTTGGATACCTATCTATGGGGCGATGCCTTATTGGTCGCGCCGATCCTTGAGCCGGACCTTACCGAACGACGCGTGCCGTTGCCGCGCGGATCGCATTGGTTTAATTGGTGGACCGGTGAGCGGCACGCGGGCGGGCATTCGGTTGCGGTACCGGTTGTGCTGGACCACATTCCCGTATTTGTTCGGGGTGGGGCCTTTGTGCCTACGATCCCGGCAATTTTGAATACGCGGGACTACAATCCCGCCGAGCTGCAGATCGATTTCTATGCCGATCCGTGGGTTTCAACCTCAACGGGACACGTGTACGACGATGATGGGCAATCGCCCGGCGCGCATGACGATCAACAGTATGAACGGTTGTTGTTTTATTCCGAGCGGACTGCTGATGGGGGCCTCGTCCTGCGCGTCGATGGCGAGCGATTCGATTATCCCGGCCGCCCTGATCAGCGCATACTCCGCTTTCGCGTGCATGGATTGGATTGTGCGCCGACGCTCGTTCGGCTTGATGGCGAGAACATCGCGGATAGGGCGGTATGGGATCGCTGCAAGAGGCGTCTGATGTTCGAGGTTGTTTGGGACGGCACCGTGCGCACGGTCGCAATCGATTAACATCTAGCGGCCTTGCAGTGCACGGCTCTCTACCCTCAGGGTCAATATGTTCTCCGTGCTAACGCATTTTGGGGGAAACACTTGCACATAGATTTTGCAAATTTGGAGGGGCGAGCTCTGCGAGCCCTGAGGCCACACCGGACTTCCTATTTACCGATGCACAATCGCGGCGTCGCGGAGCTCCGCCCTCCAGCTTGTCGCTAACCGTGTATTGACAGCCGTTTGCGGAGAACTGAATGACCCTGTTTGCGAGACCGGTTGCCCCGTCTTGTGGCTGGACACCATTTACGTGTCCCTGTTAGAGTTACGCGCATCATGTGTGGCAAACGATAATTGCGGGTGCGGAGGCCGGTTGGTATGTGGAAGGCTATCATCTTGTTAGGGGCGCCCGGTTCGGGCAAAGGTACTGTGGCTGCGGGGCTTACCGCGTCCGATGCCCGGTTCACGCATCTTTCCACCGGCAACATGCTGCGCGAGGCCATGCAAGCGGGTACTTCGGTGGGCCAAGCGGCGCAAACCTATATCGATGCAGGGGAATTGGTGCCGGATGAGGTGGTTATGCAGGCGGTCAGTGACCGGCTAAACGCCGGGCCGGATGACGCGTGCTATATTTTCGACGGCTTTCCGCGTACGCTCGAGCAGGCACACATGCTTGATGCCTTTTTCGATTCGCATGACCACAGTAAGTTGACCGATGTATTCCTGCTGGACGTGCCGACCGACTTGTTGGTGGACCGGATTGCGGGACGTTTAATCTGTCGGCTCTGCGGCAAGGTCTACCATGCAACCCACGCGCCGCCCAAGCAGAGTGGTGTGTGCGATATGGACGGCGGCGAGCTGTATCAGCGTGAAGACGACAACCGGGAAACGGTGCTTCACCGGCTTGAGGTGTACGAGCATCAAACCGCGAGTTTGATTGATTATTACGCTCAACGAGGCATGCTGCGCCGCATCAAGGAGCCGAGCAGTCAAGGTGCGCTGGAGGCCATTCTCAATAGCCTTGGCGCCGGGCGCCCGTCAGGTTCCTGACCCGGCCAGAAAAATATGGATTGGGTATTGACAAGCGGGGTGGGCCTTGGTTATGTTTCGCGCCCTTGCACCCCGTGTTGGATTTAAGAAAGACTGGTAGCGATGAAAACCACACTTGTAAAAGAACAGGATATTGCGCGTCACTGGAAGCTCGTGGACGCGTCCGGCAAACCGCTTGGGCGTTTGGCCTCCGAGGTCGCGGCCCTTTTGCGTGGCAAACACAAGGTCACGTTTGCGCCGCACATTGATCAAGGCGATTTCGTTGTCGTCATCAATGCGGCCCAGGTAAAGCTGACCGGTAACAAAGAAGAGCAAAAGATTTACAAGCATTACACGGGCTATGCCAGTGGCTTGCGGGAATTTACGGCCCGCCATATCCGGGCCAAAAACCCGACGCGAATGATTACCCAGGCGGTACACGGCATGTTGCCGAAGAACAAGCAGAGCCGACAAATGATGCGGCGTCTGCGGGTGTTTGCCGGGGCCGAACACGATCACGGCGCGCAAAAGCCGGAGTTGGTGAATAGCTAATAGCAATCAATAGGCACGAAGAGAAGGATCAACCATGGCGGTAAAGAAGATAGCGGAGTATACGGCAACGGGACGGCGCAAGACGGCGGTGGCCAGGGTGCGTTTGTCTTTAGGGGTCGGCAAGATGCGTGTCAATGGCCGTGACTATAAAGAATATTTCCCCACAGACTCCGTGCAAGGTTTCATTCATCAGCCGTTTCAGATCACGGATACGGTGAAGCGGTATGATGTGATGGTGAACGTGGATGGTGGCGGACTGATCGGACAGGCCGGTGCGGTGCGGCATGGTATTTCCCGTGCACTGATCCAAGCGGACCCGGAACTGAAGGCGGCGTTGAAGGACGCTGGTTGCCTGACCCGCGATGCCCGCGAGAAAGAGCGTAAAAAGCCCGGTCAACCCGGGGCGCGCAAACGCTTCCAGTTCTCCAAGCGTTAACAGCAGCTTTTCCCATTGCTTGCGACCCCGAATGTACCTAACGTTCGGGGTCGTTTTTTATCCTTCAACCAGTATCAATTAGCGAGTAGGGCGATGAATAAAGAACTCTTAGGAACAGACCAAATCGTATTGCCAAAAGGCTTTCAAGCGGCCGGCCTGCATGCAGGGATCAAACGCTCCGGCGCCAAGGATATGGCGCTGTTGGTCTCGGATGTCCCAGCCCGTGTGGCCGGGGTGTTTACCCGCAATCAGGTCTGTGCGGCGCCGGTGCATTGGTGCCGGGACCGGTTGGCCGACGGCGCGGCGCGGGCGATTATTATCAATAGCGGCAATGCGAATGCCTGTACCGGGGCGCAAGGGCGGCGGGACACGGAAGAAATGGCGCGCCTGACCGCCGCACAATTGAATGTGCCCGCCGAGGCGGTATTCGTCTGCTCGACGGGCTCAATCGGGTTTCCGCTGCCCATGGACCGGGTTCGGCAGGGGATCGAGGCCTTGCCGAAACACCTTTCGCCGTCGGGTGGGCTGGACGCGATCGATGGGATCATGACCACGGATCTGAAGCGCAAACACTGGACGGTTACGTTCACGGTGGATGATACGCCGGTTACCGTATCGGGTATCGCCAAAGGGGCCGGGATGATCGAGCCGAATATGGCGACGATGTTGGCCTTTTGCATGACCGACGCGGCGATAGATGCGCCGGATTTGCAGGCGGCCTTGGTCGATGCGGTGAACCAAAGTTTCAACCGGATCACTGTGGATGGCGACCAGAGTACCAATGATACCGTGCTGATGCTGGCCAATGGCCAAGCGGGGCCGTCGGCGCGTTTGCACCCTGAACATCCGGATTGGCCCCGGTTTATGGCGGCTTTACGGGAGGTGACCCTGCAATTGGCATTAAAGATTGTCCAGGACGGTGAAGGCGCGAATAAATGCATTACGGTGCGCGTGGAAGGCGCCGCAACGGATGCCGATGCCGACCGCGCTGCGCGGGCCATCGCCAATTCCTTTCTGGTCAAGACCTCGTGGGCCGGCGCCCATGCCATTTGGGGACGAATTATGGAAACCATGGGATACTCCGGGGCAAAGATTCTGGAGGAACAGGTCGATATCTGGTATGATGACTTGCAAGCGGTAGCGCAGGGCATCGGTACGTCGGTTGCCCGCGAAGAACTGGAGCGTGTAATCGCGCAACCAACATTCACCTTGCGGGCGGATTTGCATATTGGAACGGGTACGGCGGTGGTCTATACCTGCGAAATAACGGAAGAATATGTGCGAATTAATGTGGTTTAAGGAAAGTAGAAAGAGCGCACCATGCAGCATGTGATTGAAAAAGCCTCGGTCTTGATCGAGGCGTTGCCCTACATTCAACGGTTCCGTGGCGAAACGGTCGTGGTCAAGTTCGGCGGCAGCATCATGGAGGACGAGGAGGGGGTGAATAACATCCTCAAGGATATCGCCTTTATGGCCTGTGTCGGCTTGCGCCCCGTGATCGTGCATGGGGGCGGTAAAGCGATTTCGGCACTGATGAAAAAGCGGGGTCTGAAAGCGGAGTTCCGGAAAGGGTTGCGCGTAACCGATACGGAGACGGTGAAGGTGGTAGAGGAAGTCTTGAACCATATCGTCAATCCCCAGTTGGTCGAGACGCTGCAATCCTATGAATGCAAGGCCCGCGGGGTGCGCGGGGACGACATTATCCGGGTCCAGAAACACACAGAGGTGGATGCCGATACCGGCAAGACCATGGATTGGGGCTTTGTGGGCGATGTGGATTCGGTTGATGTAGCGCCGGTCGAGGCGTTCTTGCAAGCTGGCATTACGCCGGTGATCACCCCATTGGGGCGGGGGCGCGACCGGGGTATCTACAACGTTAACGCGGATGATGCGGCTGCGGCGATCGCCCGCTCGGTCAGGGCGCGGAAACTGGTCTTTCTATCGGATGTGCCGGGGTTACTGGCCGATCCTTCCGATCACAGCTCGCGCATTTCCACCGTTAAGGTGGCGGAAGTAAATGCCTTGATTAAGCGTGGCGTGATAGACGGAGGCATGTTGCCGAAGATCAATGGCGCGGTGAACGCTCTTCATTCCGGGGTGCGAAAGACCCATATTATTGATGCCGGCATGCCCCACTCATTGCTATTGGAACTTTTCACCGATCGCGGTGTCGGCACGGAAATTGTCCAGTGACCGGCGCGCGCTTAGGTCGCCATTGGAGTAATCCCGCAGGATGAATACACCGCAGAACATTCAAGAGTTGCATGATCGCTACGTGATGGCCACCTACGCCCCCAGCCTGACGCTGGTGCGGGGGCGGGGGACGTATGTGTGGGATGCGGAGGGCCGCCGGTATTTGGATTTTCTTTCCGGTATAGCGGTGACGAATATTGGCCACGGTCACCCCCATTTAGTACGCGCGATTCGGCGGCAGTCCCGCCGCTTGATGCATGTCTCCAACCTGTTTTACAACGAGGTGCAGCCGCGATTGGCACAAGCCTTGGCTGAGCGATCGTTGGGGGGGAAATGTTTCTTTTGCAACTCTGGCGCCGAGGCCAACGAGGCTCTGATCAAGTTGGCCCGTTTGTGGGGACACAGCCAAGGCCGCTACGAAATCATTACAATGCGCAATTCGTTTCATGGGCGCACCCTGGCGACGCTGACGGCGACCGGGCAAGACAAGGTGAAAAAAGGATTTGATCCATTGCCGCAGGGATTTGCGTATGCGGAGTTCAACGACTTGGCCTCGGTAAAAGCCGCGCTCACGGAGCGTACGGCGGCGGTATTGGTCGAGGCGGTGCAAGGCGAAGGCGGTGTGCGTCCGGCCCGGCCGGATTTCATGCAGGGGTTGGCGGACCTGTGTGAACAAGAGGGGATCCTGCTCTTTTGTGACGAGGTGCAATGTGGAGTGGGACGCACCGGACAATGGTTCGGCTATCAACACTACGGCATCAAGCCGCATGCGATCGCGTTGGCGAAGGGACTGGGCGGCGGCTTTCCGATTGGCGCGGTGGTAACCGCGCCTGCCGTGGCCGACATCTTTCAGGTAGGCAGCCATGCGACGACGTTCGGTGGTACCCCGATCGCCTGCGCCGCCGCGCTGGCGGTGATGGAGGTGATTGAGCGGGACGCGCTGACCGAAAATGCCCGGCGCATGGGCGCGGCCTTTATGGAAGGCCTGCAACAAGTGGCGGGTCGCTATGACTTTATTCACGAAGTCCGGGGCACGGGCTTGATGATCGGGTTGGTGTTGAATCAACCCGCCAAAGAGCTGGAAGTCCTTTTGCGCGCGCATGGACTGATCGCGCTGGCTACTGCGGATACGGTAATCCGTTTTCTGCCGCCGTTGACGGTGACAGAGACGGATATTCGCAAGGCCGTTAGCATCATCGATCGTGCCTGCGCAGTATGGAGTAAACGCGCATAAGGCAAGCGGGCCGCAGATCGGACCGTTGCGCCGTTTGCCCGCACTCAAGGATCGG
>SKLK01000172.1 GCA_007123265.1 Kiritimatiellia bacterium | reverse complement strand
GGATGATGGCCGTACACGTTCGTTTTTTTGGCAAACGAAATTCGGATCAGCACGCGATGTCTTTCTGGCTGGCATGCCGCATGTTCAGATCATGATCAGTCCATTATCTCGGCTCATCCGGAGGATTCGCCCCACCTACGCGTGACGGAATCGGTAGGGCGAGGCGTCCCGCCGAGCCGAAGGAGGAAGCGAAGGTTCAAGTTTGGAGCCTGTTCGGACGAAGCCGGTCGATTAGGGGTATCCGGGTAAGGGTGGCGGTTACGTGTGTGAGGGCGCGAGGGTAGGTTGCTCCGAAAGGCAGCAATCGATTCCTTCGCAACCTGCGTTACGGCCGCGTACTTGTCCGCTGGATGCTTTGCTGGGTGAGTTGCTGGGGTTTGGCCGATGATACAGCACCGGACTATCATCTTGCGTTGACTCGACAAACTAGCGCCGTCCAGTTGAGCTGGTCCGCCCAGCCCGATACCGATTACTTCATCCAGTCAAGCGCCGACCTGAACGATTGGACCTTTTATCCAATGCTCAGTCGCACAAGCACCAATCCGCCTCCGCGCGCCTTGCCGATCGATCGATCCCATGCCTTGTTTCGGCTTGCCGCCTGGCCGACTGTTGAACATGACTTTGTCACGGGCCCCGCCGATACGGTTCTGGCTACCCAGCATATTTTCTTCAGCCGTCAGCTGGGTCGTCCATTGAGTTACCACATCTACTTGCCGGAAGCGTATCATGCGGATCCGGAGGCACACTTCCCGGTCTTGTATTGGCTACCTTCGACCAATCGGACTGAGCGCCTCATTGAGGGATTCAGCATGGGCGGATACGGTGCCGCGCGGATCGGACTTAAACACAGCGATTTGTTTCAAGCCCTTTCGCTGTTCGGCGCCGGACCACTGCAACTGGACTTTATGACGACTGATCACACGCTGGTGCCTCTGGAGACGCGTGAGCAAATCTTCAATCAAGTCTATGGCGCCGATACCAACTATTTCATCGCTCAAAGCCCTTGGACACTCGCTGCTACCTACGCGGAGAGCGACACCGACGATCTGATTATCCGGCAAGCGATTGGTGCCGAGGACGTGCTGCTGCCCCACAATCGCGCATTCCATGAACGTCTGACAGATCTGAATATTCCTCACCACTACACGGAAGTGGATAACGTCGGCCATCAACCCTTGCTCTTGTTGCTGGGGCTGGGCCCCGATCACTGGCTATTCTACCGGGACGTGTTGGGACCACCTTAAGATGGCGCGCCCACACGGTTTCCAACGATTGGAAAACGGCCTAAAAAAGTTTCCAACGATTGGAAAATCTGCCCTGTTTTCTTCCAACGATTGGAAAACCGGCCAAAAAGTTTTCCAACGATTGGAACGCGTCGCTTCAGCCGTTTTCCACGAACTTACTTGCCGCGAATGACAATTTTGCGGGCGGATTGGTGTTCGGGGTCGGAGGTGTCGTATACAACAAACTTCACGTCGGGAAATTGGCGGGCCAATTCCTCGTTCAAGAAGTCGATGATCGCATGAACATTGTGCGGGTCATCATCGGAAAAGCCGATGCTGACGGAGGCCTCGACGCCACGTTGTTGCACGATGTTGATGACGTGGGTAACAAAATCCTTCACGGCAAATTGCTTCGCTTGTTCAGGACTTTCCGCGCCGCTAACGGCCCGGCCCATGATTTCCTGGAATTCCGGCGAGGTGACGCCGCGATACCGGTTCAAATCGAGGTAGCGGGCCAGTACTTCGTCGTCGGTCAGCAGGGTTCCATCTTCACCGAACAGTTTGATAAAGCGGCGCAGATTCTTGATCATTTGCACCCGCTCATCGGGGGTCAGCACGGTTTCAATAAAGTACTCCACCCCGCGTCGAATGGATTGGGCCGAATGAGCGCGTGCGGTGATGATGGCAAACAAGGCGCCCTCAAGCAGCGCCTGCTTGAAACGTTGAAAGCTGGGAGCGCCTTCTTCCTCCTTCTGCACAATCGGGCGCAACGCCCGCCGGGTATCGGATAGGAAGGTTTCATCGCCGCGGACACCATGATCGTAGAAGTCGATGAAGGCGTCGTCCCAATCGCCTTTGATCGGGCGGTAGTGCTCGGTGTCGCGCCGAATTTTTGCAAACTCGGCGGTCGTCACATGAATCGGTTTCCAGCCCTCCTCGGTCTTGCGTTCCAGGTGAATGGTGGTGGGCATGTGCAGGATATTGTCGTCCCAGTCGAACATGTAATATTTGAGGTGGGGCGGTCGGTTCACGCCCTCGGTCTCTACGTTCGTGGTCATGGCGCTTCCCGCCCAATCATCCCGATTGAATGTGCTGCGCGCATCTGGTCAACGCAGGTCAAAGCGATCCAAATTCATCACCTTGTCCCAGGCGGCGATGAAGTCCTTGACCAGCTTTTCCTCGCCGTCGGTTGCGCCGTAGACTTCCGCCAAGGCGCGCAATTGGGAGTGCGCGCCGAATACCAAGTCCACACGGGTAGCGGTCCACTTGACGGCGCCGGTGCTGCGCTCGCGCAACTCAAATTCATCCGCATGCTCCGTGGTCGGGGTCCATTCCAGATCCATATCCAGAAGATTGGTGAAGAAGTCATTGGTCAACTGGCCCGGGCGTTCGGTCAGTACGCCGTGGGGCGACTGATCGACGTTGGTGTTCAACACGCGCATGCCGCCGATGAGGGCGGTCATTTCGGGCGCTGTCAGGGTCAATAGTTGGGCGCGGTCGAGCAGTAATTCTTCACCGGTCACCGCATACCGTTTGGCCTGGTAATTGCGGAATCCGTCGGCGACGGGTTCGAGGACGGCAAACGATTCGCTGTCGGTTTGTTCCTGCGACGCGTCTGTTCGTCCCGGGGTGAACGGGACTTCCACCGCATGGCCGGCATCGCGGGCGGCCTTTTCGACTGCTGCGCACCCTCCGAGTACAATCAAATCGGCGAGGGACACACGTTTCCCGTCCTTCGCTGTTGCGTTGAACGTT
This sequence comes from Kiritimatiellia bacterium, assembly GCA_007123265.1. Classification (GTDB taxonomy): domain Bacteria; phylum Verrucomicrobiota; class Kiritimatiellia; order SLAD01; family SLAD01; genus SLAD01. Next base: position 4,767 of record SKLK01000172.1, on the reverse strand, counting down.
TCCTGCACCTGCTCCAGTGTTTTGAGGATGCGGGCCAGTTGTTCCGGTTGATTGACCGGCCAATCCTTCTGCGGGGCGAGGCGGATGCGGGCGCCGTTGGCCCCGCCGCGCTTGTCGGAGCCGCGGAAGGTGGAGGCCGAAGCCCATGCCGTGCGTACGAGCTCGGAGATGGTCAGCCCGCTGTCCAGCAGACGGGATTTCAGGGTTTTGATGTCCTCGGCGTCGATCAGGATATGGTCCACGGCGGGCACAGGATCCTGCCAGATCAATTCCTCGGCGGGCACTTCGGGGCCGAGATAGCGATTGCGTGGTCCCATGTCGCGGTGCGTGAGTTTAAACCAGGCGCGGGCAAAGGCATCGGCAAAGGCCTTGGGATCCTGATGAAATCGCCGCGAGATGGGCTCGTAAATCGGGTCCATGCGCATGGCCATATCGGCGGTGGTCATGATGATCGGCTGGCGTTTAGCGGCATCCTCGGCGTCGGGCGCCATGTCCTTTTCCTGTAGGTCTTTCGGTGTCCATTGCCATGCGCCGGCTGGGCTTTTGACCAATTCCCATTCGTAACCGAACAGCACGTCAAAGTAGCGCGAATCCCACTGGGTCGGAGTCGGGGTCCACGCCCCTTCGATACCGGAGGTGATGGTGTCCGAGCCCATGCCGCTTTGGTGTGCGCTTTTCCAGCCCAACCCCTGCTGCTCAAGCGGGGCGCCTTCGGGTTCAGGACCGAGCAGGGCGGCATCGCCCGCGCCGTGACATTTCCCGAACGTATGTCCGCCGGCTGTCAGTGCCACCGTTTCCTCGTCGTTCATGGCCATGCGGGCGAAGGTTTCGCGGATATCGCGTCCGGCGGCAACCGGGTCCGGCTCGCCGTTCGGGCCTTCGGGATTGACATAAATCAAGCCCATTTGCACTGCGGCCAACGGGTTTTCCAGTTCGCGATCGCCACTGTACCGGTTATCGCCCAGCCACGTATCTTCGGCACCCCAATAGATGTCTTCTTCGGGCTCCCAAATATCTTCGCGGCCACCGCCGAATCCGAACGTCTTGAAGCCCATGGATTCGAGGGCGCAGTTGCCTGCCAGAATCATCAGGTCGGCCCAGGAAAGTTTGCGGCCATACTTTTGTTTGATCGGCCAAAGCAGTCGCCGCGCTTTGTCCAGATTGGCGTTGTCGGGCCAACTGTTGAGGGGCGCGAAACGTTGGCTTCCCGATGCGGCGCCGCCTCGTCCGTCACCGATCCGGTAGGTGCCGGCGCTGTGCCAAGCCATGCGGATGAAGAGCGGGCCATAATGACCGTAATCCGCGGGCCACCAGTTTTTTGAGTCCGTCATGAGTTGGTAGAGATCCTCTTTGACGGCATTCAAATCGAGTGACTGAAAAGCCGCTGCGTAATCGAAATCGGGGTCCATCGGGTCGGACAAGTCCGAATGCTGGTGCAGAATCTGGAGGTTCAGTTGGCCCGGCCACCAGTCCCGGTTGGATTGTCCGCCTGACTTCGTGTTTGCCCGTGCGCCATGCATGACGGGACATTTTCCACCGGTCTCATTGATATTCTGTTCCATTTTACCTGTCCTCTCGTGTGTTATACGTTGGTGAATTGGTTGCGCCGGACAATTTGGTAGCCGCGAATCAGTTCGGCGATGGCGGCTGTGAGCGAGACCTCGGGCCGATAGCCCGTGGCCTCGATTTTGTCGTTGCTAACGATGTAATTGCGTTGATCGGGATCCTGACCAATTTCCGATTCGACAATATGAAATTCGGGCACCTGTTTCTTGATTTCCTCGCAGAGCTCGCGCTTTGATAGATTTGCATCGCTCAGGCCGACATTGTAGGCCTCGCCTTTCATCGTTTCAAAATGTTCGATGCCATGGAGAAAGGCCTTGGCCACGTCGCGGACATGGATGTAATTGCGTTTGAAGTGGGCCTCGAACAAGACGATGAACCGGTCGGTGACCGCGCGGTAGGTGAAATCGTTGACCAACAAGTCCAGCCGCATGCGGGGGCTGATGCCGCAAGCCGTGGCGAGTCGGAAGGTGATGGCGCGGCCTGAGTCGAGCAGTTCGCGTTCGATGTCGGCCTTTAACCGGCCATACAGGGAGATGGGATTCAGCGGGGTTTCTTCGGTGCAATAGACCCCGTCGGTGCCGATGCCATAGCCGCTGTTGGTGGTGGGGAAGAGCAACCATTGTTGCTCGCTACTAAGCTCGAGCAACAGGCGAATGGCGTCGTAATTGATGGAGCGGGCATCGTCCGGGCGCTGCGCGCATAGCGGCGCGCCGACCAAGCAGGCCAAGGGGATAATGATGTCCGCTTCGGCCACCAACGGTTGAACGATGCGCGCGTCGCGCACGTCGCCCCGAACGATGGTCAATTCCGGACGGTACACGCAATCCAGTAGCGATGTTTGGCCAAAGCCGAAGTGGTCGAGGACCGTTACGGCGTACCCGGCCTCGAGTAGTTTGGGGACAAGGGTTGAGCCGGTATACCCTGCGCCGCCGGTGACGAGTACGCGAGTGGGTGTGTGGTGATTGCTGTTCATGCGGCGAGACTAGGGGGCAACGCGGTAGCTGTCAATCATCCTGCCTTTTGTCGGCCGCGTTCAATAGGCGCAAGGTTTCGCGGGCAGCCATGGATTCCGCCGCGCGTTTGGTCATGCCGCGCCCTTCGCCATACCGCTCATCCTTGATTTGCGCTGCACAGACATAGGCCTTGGCATGAGCAGGTCCGGTGACTTCGATGATTTCGTAGTGCGGATTGACCTTCCACTTTTGTTGGCAATATTCCTGCAGCCGGCCTTTGGGGTTGTCGTCCTCCACCGTCTCCGGGTCGGCCAACACGGGTTGGCCGAAGCGCTGATACGCGCGGTCCACGGCCTTGGGACCGCCATCGAGATAGAGCGCCCCGATCAAGGCCTCCATCGCATCGGCGAGGTTGGATGTGCGCTCGCGGCCGCCGGACCGTTCCTCGCCGCGGCCCAGGAAGAGGTAGGTGCCCAGATCCAAGCTGCGCGCGATGCGGGCGAAGGCATTGCGGTTGGCTGCCAAGCTGCGCCGATGGGTGAGGTCGCCTTCCGTTCCCTGGGGATGCCGATGATACAGGTCCGCTGCCGCCGCCAATCCCCACGCCGCATCCCCTAGAAATTCCAATCGCTGATTGTCCTCTCCGTCCGTGCTTTGTTCATGGCGATACGAGGGATGCGTAAGCGCCGCCACCAGCAATTGCCGATTGCGAAAACGGTGGCCGAGGGCCTTTTCCAGTGTCTTGCGTTGTTTCCGTTCCAACATGATTAAGCGCGAGGATGAAATTGTGTGTGAATGGATTTCAAGCGTTTTTGGTCCACATGGGTATAGATTTGGGTGGTCGCGATGTCCGCATGGCCCAGCATCTCCTGGATCACGCGCAATTGCGCGCCCCGCGCCAGTAGGTGGGTGGCAAAGGAATGCCGCAAGGTGTGGGGCGAGACCGATGCCGAAATGCCCGCTTCGCGGGCATAGTGTTTGATTAACTTCCACAGCCCCTTGCGCGAAAATCCGGTGCCGCGCCGGGTGACAAATAGGCGCGCATGGGTTTGGTGTTTGAGCAGGGCCGGCCGGTGATGATCGATATATTCCTGGAGCATGACCCGCGCCTTTTGACCAAAAGGCACCACCCGCTCTTTGTTTCCTTTGCCGACGCAACGCAGGTACTTCTCGTCCAGATGCAGGTTGGTTAATTCCAGGCTGGCGAGCTCGGACACGCGCAAGCCGGTGCCGTACCAGACTTCGAGCATGGTGCGATCGCGGAAACCGCGATGTGTTTTCGGGGAGGGGGCGTCCAGCAGGCGATCAATTTGCGCGGGGCTCAGGCTTTCCGGCAGGAATTGCCAGAGCCGAGGAGAGTCCATGGCTTCTGCGATGTTCTCATCCAGCATGCCCTCCTGTTGCAGGAAGCGCATGAATACCTTGATGGCCACCAAGCGCCGGGCCAGGGTGGGGGGGGCCATGTCCCGTTCCTTTTCCTTGAGGAGGAACTGGACAATATGACGGCGCTCCACCGAATTAATCGCGGGGACCCGCTGGGTTCGGAGGTAGGCGATAAATTGTTCAAGGTCGCTGCGATAGGCCGCCAAGGTATGCTCGCTGAGGCCGCGTTCGAGGCGGATGTAATCACAAAACTGGTCGATCAGGACCTGCATGGAAAACGGGCGGGATTAGCGACAGGCTTCGGGCAATTGACGACGGGACTCTTCATCCGCCTGCTCGTCGTTGGCATCAAAGCCGGCGGCTGTGATCACAAACTCGATATTTTTCAATCCCACGCGACGACTATCGTAGGTGACGCGGGCGATGCGTTGATCGATGTCGAATTCAGCCTTGACGATCGCCTCATGGTCGAGCCGTCCCAACGCTCGCATGACCGCATTTTGACAGGCACTGGAGCCCATTTGCGGAATGCTGATTTCGGTCGTGATGATGTCCTGACGGAAGCAGCCCGCCGCCACCAGCAATGCCAAGCCAAGCGTGGCGTGGATTATCGATATGTTCCGCATGATCCGGTTCCTTGTCTCGTTCGCGTGAATGTCCTCGTTTTACGCAGCAGAAACGTAAACGAAGCCCGCTACGAACTCAAGCGGTTATCAACGTATCACCCTCGCGCGCCCAGGGTCATTCAGTTCTCCGCAAGGAATTTCTAATTAACGATTAGTGCTCAATTTGGAGGGGGCGGAGCTCTGCGACGCCGCGATTGTGCATCGGTACATAGAAAGTCCAGCGTGGCCTCAGGGCTCGC
>SKLK01000169.1 GCA_007123265.1 Kiritimatiellia bacterium | reverse complement strand
GAGAAACTGTGACATGGCTGTCAGGTTTGCGGTCCGTGTGCTACACATCCGGAGTAAATCGGTGTACTCAGAAGTAGGTCATGGCATCCACTACATATGCGGAAATAAGCTACGCGCGTCGTCGCGCGCTATTCTTGTTGCTTCGTGTAATGCTCATTCTGAGCGGCTTCATGTTTAGTGACGCTGCTGCGTCCCCACTACAAGCGCCGGGCCAATCCTCGATGAGGTTTCAGGCAGGGATGGGTGATCGGAGGGCTCCGCACCATCAGGGGACGGCGTTCTATGTGGGAAACTTGGCCGATCCAGCCCACCGGCAAATGATGGTCGCTGCGCGACAAACAGCTCATCAACAGGCACAAGCGCGGGCTCAGGGGTGGGCCGATGCACACGGTCTGCCGATGCGCATAGAAACGAATGACATAGTGATGATGCTGGTGGACTTTACCGAGGAATTGGGTCCGCTCTATCAGACGACGCTTAACGTCGACGCGGCTATTTCCTCGGCAGCCAATCTGGTCATGACGGGGCCCTACAATCTTTCGGGAGCCGGCATCCGTGCAGGGATATGGGATGGTGGCAATGTGCGCACGTCCCATGTGGAATTTATTGCCGGGAACATAACCAACTACAACAGTACGGGTTTCAATTCGCATGCCACCCATGTGGCCGGTACCATGATTGCGCGCGGTGCCGACAGCAATGCGCGAGGCATGGCCACGAATGCGAGCCTCTATGCCTATAACTTCAACAATGATCTGTCGGAGATGACGGTTCGCGCCATGGCGGATCCGATGGCTACGGACGGCAAGATCCAACTCTCCAACCATTCCTACGGTTTTGTTGTGGGCTGGGCGTCGGGGAACTGGTCCGGGACGCAGGGGCGCCACTGGTTCGGAACATGGGGCAGCCAAGAGTCAGACTTTTTCGGGATGTATATCGACTATGACAAGGATCTCGATCAGTTGGTCTATGATTCGCTGTATTATCTGCCTATTCGTTCGGCGGGCAATGACCGCAATGACGCGGCACCCGGCAATGGCACGACGTTCTACCGGCGCAATACCAGCGGCACATGGGTCAGCGAGGTATACGATTCGTCCGTTCACCCGCTGGCCGATTTTCAGAAGGGCGGGTACAACACGATTCCGTTCGGCGCTGTGGCCAAGAATATTCTGCTGGTGGGCGCCGTAAACGATGCGGTGACAAGTGGGGAGCGGGATCTGGCCAAAGCGACTCAGACGACGTTTAGCTCATGGGGCCCTGCCGATGATGGGCGAATCAAGCCAGATGTGGTCGGAAACGGCTTTGTGCTGACCTCGTCGGGCGCGAGCAGCGATACGCATTATTATGGGAGCAGTGGCACCAGCATGTCCGCACCCAATGTGTCGGGATCTGCGCTACTTATGTTGGAACACTTCAACAACCTGTTCCCCGGCGAATTCATGTGGGCCAGCACGATCAAAGGACTGATCATTCATACCGCCGATTCCTTGGACGATCCCGGGCCGGATTATCGGAACGGCTGGGGGCTGATGAACACCAAAGCGGCGGTGGATCATATCACGGCCCATTTCGAGGCGCCGACGACCGGCCATATGATCGAGGACGTGCTGGTAAGCGGAACGACCATCTCCTACGAGGTCTTGTGGAATGAAACCGATGACCTCCGAGCCACCCTGGTTTGGACCGATCCCGCCGGCACCCCGGTCTTTGGCCTCAATAACACCACGCCCATGTTGGTCAATGACTTGGACTTGCGCATTATTTCACCTTCTGGTGTGACGAACTTTCCGTGGATTCTCGATCCTGCCAATCCCAGCCATGCGGCGACAACCGGCGATAACAATCTGGATAATGTCGAGCAGGTCTATATCGCCGATCCGACAGAATCGGGCACGTACACCATACAGATCGCTCACAAGGGCACATTGAGCGGCGGGGAACAGCTCTTTTCCCTCTTGGTTAGCGGCATTACAGAATTTGAAGCGCTCCAGCTGGAAGGCGATTTGGCTTTCGGCGATGTGCAGGTGAACACCGAAGAACAGCGGATCCTGACGCTTCACAACGACAATACGATTGCAGTCACGGTAACCAATATTGCCTTGCCCTTCGGCTTTTCGACCGACTTCACCGGCACCCTGCCGGGTGGAAGCTCCAAAGATGTGGTTATCAGCTTTGCGCCGACGGACCTGATTCCTTACGGGACCGAGCTGACCCTTTTCACGTCCGAATCGGACGCAGCGACCATCACGTCGGTTAGCGGAACCGGGGTTGACACCCTTTTCATCTCTATCGACCAACCGGTCGACGGCACAACCCTCGCGTATTCGAATGAAATCATCACCGTTTCCGGTACCGCTGGTAGCGAGTTGACCGGACTATTCAGCTGGGAAAATCTCGATGCGGCAGCCGACGGATTCGTCGTCGCAGCGACACCGTGGAATGTCCCGGCTATTCCGCTGTTGGAGGGAACCAACCTGATCACCGTAGCCGGAACCAATGCGCCCGGCATAACGATTCTGGCTGCAGATTCGGCTGCCGGATCATCGTGGGGCAGCGGTGACAATGGCGGCAACGGCTTCCATGCTTGGATACTGACCGCAACCGCCAACGCGGGCCATTTCGTTAATAGCAGTGGCTGGGGCCTATGGGCCAACAGCGGTGGGGAAGCGAATGCCTACCGACCATTCATGCAGCCGCTCCGAGTGGGTGACTCGTTCGATGTTCGCTTTGACAACAACTCCATTCAAGTCGGCGGCTCGGTCGGCATCGGGCTGCTGAACGGCAACGGTGAATGGTTGATCGAGTTTCATTTCATTGGTGGCGAATCCAACTACCGCATCAACGATGCGATTACGGATCGAGATACTGGAGTGGCGTTTACTTCGAGCGGGTTGGACCTGACCATTACACTGACCAGCTCCACGACATATGAGATCGATATCGACGGTACGCTGTTGACCGGAACATTCGCGGCGCGGGATGCCATGGAACCGACGCGCTTCCGCGCGTGGAACTCGAACGCCGGTTCCGGCAGCGCACACGATTTTTTCGTCGATGATTTGACCATCACTGCAGGCGCCGGAACACCGGTGATAGCAAGCGACAGCATTGAAGTCGTCCGACTTGGCCCGCCGCCGCAGCTGGATCCCATCCCCGCCCAAGAGGTCACGGTTGGCGACACACTCAACTATACCGTTTCCGCTACAGGCCAAGGCCCGATCTCGTTCGGCGTGACCACGGACGTCTCGACGAATCGCTGGAGCTTAAACCCGAGCACGGGTGACTTTATCTTCACGCCCACGCAGGCCGAAGCTGGGACCGTTGAGTTCGCGTTCACCGCAACGAACGATGATGACACCAGTCCGCCGGAAATAATGACCGTGACGGTCATGGCAACCCCGGAATTCGAGCCGCTCGGGGATCAGGTCGCAGACACCGGTACACCGATTTCCTTCAGTGTTGCTGCAACGGGGCACCCGGTCCCCGTCTTGTCTCTCGACAGCACCACCGCCTCGGGCGGTTTCACCTTCACACCAGCGTCCGGTTTGCTGGAGTACACTCCTCCCTTCGCGGATGCCGGCACACAAACCTTCACGTTCACGGCCGAGAATTCGCTCGGCATTGCAACCCAAGCGGTGGATGTGGTCGTGACCTTGACGCCGCCCGCCGCGCCGACGCTCTGGGTGCCGCTCACCAACGCATTCGATCTCGTGGCCGAGTGGACGGAATCGGAAGGTGCCACCGAATACCGCCTCGACGTGCACACGCATCCCGAATTTCTCAATGAAGTGCCCGGCTTGGGCGGTTTCGAAGATTTCGAGGGCATTGGAGAAGGCTCAACCTTTACCACTCGCATCTGGACCAACAGCGGCGTGGTCTGGACCGGTGTCAATGTCCGGGCCAGTGACACGATCGATGGCAAGGCGATTGGCTTGCAGAACAATGCCGGCTTCTTCGTTTCCCAGCCCATTCCGGGCGGTATTGACGAGCTTTCTGTTGATTTTAAGCGAGCATCAGGCGGGCCACCGGCCAGTTTTAATCTCTTCGTGAATGAGACGAGCTACACGACGCCGAATTACAATACCTCGGTGCAGACGCTGGCGATTACAAATATCGGGGTAAGCGGGGATTTCACGATTCGGATAGAGAATGCAGGAAATGCGGTTGGCGTGTTTGACAATCTGACGTGGACCAATTCTTCGGTGCCGGGTGGCGTGTTTGTGGATGGGTACTCGAATCGGACGGTTGCGGCCACCACCGAAAGCGTTACCGGACTGGAACAGGTCCAAACCTATTATCTGCGCGTGAAAGCTGTGAACGCCGCAGGGGCGAGTCCTTATTCCGATACGATCGAGAGTACGACGTTGTTGGGAATGGTGCGGATTCTAAGCGCTGAACAAACGGCCATGGACGGATCGGGCGCGGTAACCATTGAACTGGAGGCGTTTCACCCGAGTGCGGAGGCCGTGGATGTTGAAGTCGCCTTTTCAGGGGATAACGGCAGTTCATGGACGAATGCTTGGATCGCCACCGCCACCGCTGGGACGATTGTGAATGGTATGTTGCAGGAGGTAAGTGTGCGTGATGGCGGAGTGCCGATCACCAACGTTGTAGAACTGATTTGGTCCAGTACGAATGAGCCCGCGTTGGTTGGGGCGACCGGGACCTTGGTCAGGGCCCGTGGATGGGACGGCACCCAATGGAGTGGCACATCGCTTAGCGCCCCCTTCCTCGTCGACAACACGCCACCCGATGCGTTCGCCGCGTGGGTTAGTGTTCCCACGAGTCCGTTTGGTCCCTACACGTTCAGCACGGTGCTCACGAACACGTGGGGCGGCTTCCAAGATCCGTTGTCAGGAATTGCCGGCTATTACATTGCCTTTACCGACGGCGGAGGGACATCGAATGGTGCATGGACAACCAACACGACATTTCAGTTGACGCCGCCCGTTCTGGACGAGAATTACGAAGTATTTGTCTGGGCGGCAGACGAAAAGGGAAACATCGGGTCATCGGTTACGCTTGCTGTGGCGGTGGTGAGCGAGGAGGGCGATTATGACGGCGGTGGCATGCGCAATCGAGACAAGGAGATTGCGGGGCTGTCGGTAATCGATCCCGAGGCTGTTTTTGCGGGGTTGCCGGACGATGCATCCCCTTCGGCCAAACCCACCGTTCGGTGGCCTTGGGCCTCCGATCGCATCTATACGATCTATTGGACCGATGGCCCATTGGGGGCCGGCATGACTTGGAGCTCGATAGAGCTGGCAGAGGAGGATTACACCGTCGTTGGCGCGACGGCCAGTTGGACGGATCCCCTGCCGCTCAATGGTGCCGGTCAACCCCGTTACTATCGCGTCAAGGTACGGCTGGCGGATTGAGGTGTTTGAAACGCCCTGATCGCGGTAAAAATAATGAGATTCCGCGCTTGCTATTCCAGAGGCTGAATGTTAATTTGCGCGCCTTTTCCAGAAATGTGTGGGCGGTTTCTGGACAGCGACCTCCGCTGAAACAAGTATATACAGCCTGTGGTATCAACAAAGTTCATTATGGAATCCATCAAACCCTTAAAACAGTCATCTAATTCTGACCCCAAATCAAAAAACGACGCTGAGCAGTCGAAAATGGCCGCAATGTATGCGGAGACGCTGCGCGACTTTACCGAGGGGTCGATCGTACATGGTAAAGTGCTTGAGATCCGTGAAAACGACGTATTGGTCGATATCGGTTACAAGTCTGAGGGCCTTATCCCCAAACAGGAATTCAAAGATGTCGAAACCCTGAATGAGGGGGATGAAATCGAAGTTTTGCTGGAGCGGCTGGAAGATGACGAGGGCATGGTGGTGTTGTCGAAGCAGCGTGCGGAGCTGCAGCGCAACTGGCAGAAGGTCCTCTCCGAGTTCAACGAAGGCGACATCATTTCCGGCGAAATTGTTGGGCAAGTTAAGGGCGGGTTGATTGTCGATGTCGGGGTGGAAGCGTTTCTGCCCGGATCCCAAATCGATGTGGTCCCGGTACGTAATGCTGGCGACTTGATGGGGCAGACGCTGGATTTCAAGATTCTCAAGATCAACGAAGAGCGACGAAATATCGTTTTATCGCGGCGGGAGTTGCTGGAGGAGAGTCGGCGGGACCAAAAGAAGGCGTTGTTGGCCGAGATCAAGATTGGGCAAACCCGAACCGGCGTGGTCAAGAACATCACCGATTTCGGAGCCTTTATCGACCTCAAGGGCATGGACGGCTTACTGCATATCACCGATATCAGTTGGGGCCGTGTGAATCATCCGTCCGATGTGCTATCGATCGGCCAGGAATTGGAAGTGATGATTTTGGATGTGGATTTGGATCGGGAGCGCATTTCGCTCGGGTTGAAGCAGCAAAGCGACAATCCGTGGGAGGGCATAGAGTCCCGGTTCCCGGTCAACAGTCGGGTACGCGGAAAAGTGGTCAATCTGATGCCTTACGGGGCCTTCATCGAAATTGAAGAGGGCGTAGAGGGTATGGTCCATGTATCGGAAATGTCTTGGACGAAGCGAGTGGCTCGGGCCTCCGACGTATTGCAAGTAGGCGAGGAGGTCGAAGCGGTTGTTTTGAGCATCAATAAGGATGAACAGAAGATCTCGCTGGGGATGCGGCAAACGGAGGAAAATCCGTGGGATGTCGTGGCTCAGAACTATCCGATTGGCGCCCGGGTCACTGGTACGGTCCGCAATTTCACCAACTACGGCGCGTTTGTTGAATTGCAGGAGGGCGTGGATGGCATGATTCATGTGTCCGACATGTCGTGGACGCGTAAGATCAATCATCCTTCTGAGGTTTTGAAGAAGGGGGATGTGGTCGACACCGTGGTGCTCGAGGTTGATTCAGGCAGCCAGCGCATCAGCTTGGGACTGAAACAGGCTCAGGAAGATCCTTGGGCAAGCATCGCTGCGAATTATGCGATAGGCCAAAAAGTGAAGGGTACCATCAGTAAATTGGCCTCATTTGGTGCGTTCATCGAGCTGGAAGAGGGGATTGATGGATTGGTCCACATTAGTCAGATCAGTGATGAACGTGTGCAGAAGGTTAAGGAAGTACTGACACCGGGGCAGGAAGTTGAGGCTCGAGTCATTAAAATTGATCCAGTTGAACGCCGTATCGGCTTGAGTATCAAAGCGGCTGAAGTGGCCGATGAAGATTTCCGGGTTGATGACGATATGCTGCAAGGGCTTCGTGCCGGCGAGGATTTGGTCACGCTGGGCAGTGCTTTTGATGAGGCACTGGGCGGTGAAGGCGAATCCGAGGAATGGCATCCCGGCCAAAAATAATTCTGATCCGGGACGATCGATAGAGAGTGAGCAGATCCGCGCAATGCGGATCTGATCATGTCTTTTTCGGAAAACATCCTTCCTTTTCCTTTAGGGACAGAGAAACTGTGTCAGCAACACGATGTCAGCATGGTTGGTCTGGTTAGGGACAGAGAATTAGTGGCTCGGGCCGCATTTTTTAGTGGAGTATCGATCGAAATTGCGTCTTCGGTCCGTTCCTTGCGGGCGTAGATGATGGCGACACCCTGTCTGAGTGGTCTGGTGCAACGGTTCAGGGACGTAAATCTGTGAAAAATGATAGAATATGGGCACAGATCCGTGCAATGCGGATCTGTTCATGTCTTTTTGGGGGGCTCTATATGGGGCGTAGTGGGCTGGGTTAGCCCGATTCAACCGTCCGCAACCGGCGCCAGCAACAAATCGGCGGTCCATTCGTGGATTC
>SKLK01000265.1 GCA_007123265.1 Kiritimatiellia bacterium | reverse complement strand
TCAACGACATCAATGGCACTCGTGCTAACCCCCACATACAACGGCAATCGTCCTGCCGCGGCCAAGTCGGCCCGCGACAAGCCCGCATCGTCCAATCCCATTTGGACTGCGGCCAGCGCCAACTGCGTATGCCGTCCCAGCCGTTTGGGCTTAACCTTTGGAAGCACAAACTGGTTGACATCAAAGCCAGAGACCTCGCCGGCCATACGAATGGGAAACTCGCTGGCATCAAAGTGGGTAATCGGGCCAATCCCGCTTCGCCCCGCCACCAACGAATCCCAGAAAGAGGCCACACCAATCCCGTTGGCGGCCAAGACCCCCATTCCGGTTACCACGGCTCTCGGTGCCTGATTGATCATGCCCAGTCCTTTTTCACCGCACGCCTAACCCAGCAGTGCTCGCTGGTAGACCCAGAACAATCCCAGCAAGGTGTACTATTTTGTTCATATGTTCGAAATGTGCACGGCCAGTTGTACGAATTTGAACACTTAAGAGCGTCTGGAGCAAGCACTATTTAGGGGATTGATGGGCGCAGGTGCCTGATCTGCGTTGGCATGCAGAACGGATTTGATCGGCCAATAGTGCCACCTTTCCACCATTACTGGTCGACGATGCGCGTGGGCAGGAAGGTCATGCCCAACATTGGCACGATAGCTGCTCATTTGACACTCGGCCGGGGTGAGGGCCCCATTGGGTTCATATCGGCCTTGAGCAGTAGTACAGATTATGTGGAGATACCATGCAACTATGTTTGAAGCAAAAGATCGGGTGCAGCCTATTAATCGTCGTCGTGGCGAGCAGCGTATGGGCGGATGGCTTTCGCAATCCACCGGAAGGGGCTCAAGCCTTGGGCAAGATCGGCGGACGCCTCGTATACATGGAGGATGCCTCGGCCGCGATTCATAATCCGGCGAATCTCCCCCTGCTCCAAGCTCCGGAGGCGAGTGTCTCGGTCACCGTCGGCTACGGCAAGCGCGAGTTTGTGAATGCTGAGGGGGCGCGGGCTAGCTCTCGTGATAACTGGTCCTGGCTACCCAATCTATTTGCCGTGTACCCGCTGAACGACGACGGGCTAGTCGCCGGACTCAGCTTGACGACCCCCTTTGGCCGTTCTTCCACGTTTTCAAAAACCAGCCCGCTGCGATACACCGCTCCCTACTTTACTGAGCTGTATGCAGTAAACCTCAACCCCGTGATCGCCTATCGCGTGAATAACCGCCTGTCGGTCGCTGCGGGCGCGAGCCTCCTCTATTCCGAACTGGAACTGCGCCAGATCTTTCCCTGGGCCGCCGTGACGCAAAATCCCGAGACCCCGGATGGTGCCACACGGTTTCAGGCCGACGGGTATGGATTCGGCTACAACGCGGCCATCACCTGGAACATCACCCAACGGCAGCGTGCAGCGCTTACGTACCGCTCCTCGATCAAGGTCGACTACGACGGGGACCTGCGACTCAGCAACGTGCCCCCCCCCGCGCAATTGCCCCCGCCGCTCGCGCCACTGATCACGCCGAAAAGTGACTTCGATACAGAAATTGAGTTCCCCGCCGTGCTGGCCTTCGGCTACGGCCTACACCTGACCGATCGCATCCGTGTCGAAGCGAACGTGGAGTGGGTGCGTCATTCGTTGTTTGAGGCACTGGATTTTGATGCAGATAATAACACCCCGTTGCTAGGCCCCAATAGCCGCATTGAGGCCGACTGGAAAGACAACTGGACTTATGGCCTCGGCGCGGATTTCCGCATCAGCGAAGACTGGACCCTGCGAGCGGGCTATATCTACCTCGAAACTCCGATCCCTGGACGCACGATGCTGCCGACCATCTCCGAGGAGAATCAATCGGTGATCTCCCTTGGCCTAGGCTTTCGCCGCGGCGCCCATCAACTGGATCTCGCCTATGCCTACGGCCTCTTCAGCGGTCGTCGCGTAAGCGACAACGAGGAGCCCGCCTTTAACGGCAAACATGACTTTGACTCTCACCTGATCGGCGCATCCTATGCCCTGACCTTTTAATCCGTACATGGGGGGAGAACCAATATGACCACAACCATCAACCGCCCCCGCGTGCTTGTCATTGATGACGAGCTGGGACCGCGCGAAAGTTTACGGATTCTGCTCAAGCCCCACTACGAGGTCTTCTGCGCCGATTCCGTCAAACAAGGCTTAGCCTTGTTGCAGGAAAAGGAACCGGACGTGGTTGTTTCCGACATTCGCATGCCGGACCAGAACGGCATCGAAGGTTTGGAACGGATTCGAGAAATTGACGCGCTTGTCCCAGTGATCATGCTGACCGGATACGGAGCGCTGGAAACGGCGCAAGCCGCGATTCGCCATGGGGCCAGCGATTACATGAAAAAGCCGTTCGATGCGAAGGATATGCTGGAAAACATCCAGCGCCATGTAGAGCAATCCCAACTGGCCCGGCGCCGTGAACGCAGCCGCCTAATGCTCGAAGAGCTAAATCAAAAGCTGGAGGCCGAAATCGAACAAAAACGCGAAATGGCGGCCATGGGGCAAGCCTCAGCGGAACTGGTGCATGACCTGCGTAATCCCATGACCGTGGTCCTTGGTTATGTTCAATTGCTGGCGGAGGATTTACGGTCCGACCACTCGACCCTGAATCGCCTTCCACAAACGGCCGAATACATCGAAACCATTGAACAACACGTACATCGCTGCAAAGACCTGACAGAGACGTGGCTGGACATTTCCAGAACGCATCGCATCACCCTGAAGCCACTCAACTTGTGCACCGTCATTGAGCAGGCCCTGGATGATTCCCGTCCTTTGGCTCTGCCGAAAAATGCCGAAATAAAACGACACGTGGCGGGGCCTGCGATGGGGATCCTCGGACACGCGGTGCAATTGCGGCAAGCCCTCAACAATCTGTTCGCCAACGCCATTGATGCCCTGCCGAATGAAGGTGGCGAACTTTCGGTATCCGCACAGGAGACGGATGACACGGTCACCATTCGAATCAAAGATAATGGCGAAGGTATTAGCCCGGAGCGCCTGCCACATATCTTTACGGCGTTCTATACCAGCAAGAGCCCGGACAAGGGAACCGGGCTAGGGCTATTCATTTCCAAGAAAATTATTGAGCATCATCGGGGTCGATTGACCATTGATAGCACCCTTGGCCAGGGCACGTGTATCACGATTACGCTGCCGCCCCTCAGCGCCACCTCGCAGAATCAGACTTGACGGTTCCGCTCTGAGTTTCCCACCATGGTCGGGTATGGCTTGAACGCCGCATCCCATCGACCAGAAAAGGAAACATTGCCATGGAACCGCAAACCGCCTACCAACAGGACCGCGTCCAATATGTCCAAAAGATCGCCGCATTGTTCGGCGGGTATAAGCAGCGCAGTCTCGAGTTTCTACAGGTCGCGCCCGGGCAGACGATTCTCGATGTGGGCTGCGGAGCGGGCGATGACGCGCTCGCCATCGCCACGAAGTTGGGCCCCCAAACAACGGTCGTCGGCGTGGATTCCAGCGAGGACATGCTGGCATCTGCGCGCCAACGGGCCGCAGCGTTGAGCCATGTGACCTTTCAGGCCGGCACCGCCTATGCCCTCCCTTTCGAGGGTCCGACCTTTGACCGGGTACGGGCGGACCGGGTCTTTCAACATTTGGATCAACCAGGAAAAGCCCTCGATGAAATGATTCGCGTCACCCAACCGGGCGGCTGGATCACGGTGCTGGATGTCGACTGGGCTTCCCTGTGCATCGACTCCTCTGATTCGGACTTCACCCAAGCATTTCTACGCGCACATTATCAAGTGCACGTCAACGGCTCCGCCGGCTTGCATCTGTACCGTCAGTTCAAGGAGTCGGCATTGACGGACGTCGAGGTCTATGCGGAAACCGTATGTGTTACGGAGTGGCCGATTGCCAATATGATTTGGGGGCTGGAACCCGCTGCACAACAAATTATGAAAGCCGGCCTGCTACCGACCGAGACGGTCGAGGCTTGGCTGAAAGACCTTCAAGCACGCAGCGAGCAAGGCACCTTCTTCGGCGCCATTACCGGCTTCGCCGCTCGAGGGCGTAAGCCGGAATAGATCTGAACTACTGCCAGATGTCATTCGGATCAACAGAGCGGGGTGTCGCAGGCCTGGCGACGGGCTCCGACCGCCGCATTGGTTTGCGCGTTTTTGGCTCCCCAACATCCGCTGGCAGGACCGGCGGGGCCCCGGATTTTCGTACCAACCGATAGTCCACCTCGCACTGCAACGCCTGCGCCGCACGCGACAAAGTCGCCAGGGTAATGGTGCCGCTGGCCTCCCGGCGCTCCCAATGAATAACCGTCGGCTGCGAAACCCCCGCCCGCCGCGCCAGCTCATAGGTCGACCAGCCCCATTGTTCACGCATTGTCCGAATCCAGCTTGTTGCCATTTTCACCCTCCGCAACCAATTGATAACTTAAAAACTATTACCCGTGCAGGGCCGATAATTCAAGAATTATCATGCGGATTCAGCGGGTGATCTGGATCGGGTTGGCGCCACCGGCGCGCCATAGACCGAGACCTTGATCGCGGGCTTGCGCTTCCATTTCAGCAAACAGCCCGCGCTCGGGATGGTCCACGTCAACAGCGAGCACTTGCCCGCCTTGTAACAATTTATACGCGAGGTTGATGCCAGCCACCTCGGCATACGCCCAGTGCCGCCCGTCTTCATCCAGCGCATCTTCTCCCCACGGATAGGTGATATGCAGACCGCGGCGATAGACCCAAGCGGCCAGCGTGTTTCGACTGACGCGCGCCTGCTGCTGGATCCAGTCTGGGTCACGTCCCAATCGTTCGACCTGTGCCTGCAGCCGTGCGGACTCCTCGAATGCAGGGGCCTCAATACCAATTAGACGAATCCAGCGCTCCTCCCCGCGCTGATCAATCAGCAATGTGTCACCGGAGGCAATCTCCAGACACTTGCCGAGCAGGTGAAAGGCATCGCTGCGTTGGGCGGCCTGCATCAAGTAAGGTGATAAACCGAACGTGAAAAAGACGCAAAAGCCGACCAACGCCAGCACAAAGCCAATCACCAACCGCCTGCTCTGCCGATTATTCACCTTCGTCCTTCATCGTGCCGGAAAGATACGTCTCGTAGGCCGACAAGTCCAACATCCCGTGACCACACAGGTTAAACAAGATCACCCGCTTTTCACCGGCCTCCCGCGCTTTTTCGGCCTCTTCGATTACCGCCCGGATCGCGTGCGCCGGTTCTGGCGCAGGCACCAGACCCTCGGTCCGGGCAAACAACACCGCGGCCTCGAAGATTTGCCGTTGCGGATAAGATGCCGCTTCAATCAGGCCCAACTTCTTCGCGTGGCTGACCATCGGCGACATCCCGTGATAGCGCAAGCCGCCCGAATGAATACTGGGCGGCATGAAATCATGCCCCAGCGAATACATCATCAACAGCGGTGTGGTCTCGGCCGTATCACCGAAATCATAGCGCAGCTCACCCTTCGTTAAGGTGGGACACGACGCAGGCTCAACCGCCACCAAACGGCAACGGGTGCCCTCGCGCAAATTACGCCCGATGAAAGGAAAGGCCATGCCGGCGAAATTACTGCCCCCACCCGCGCAACCAATGACGACATCCGGGGCTTCCCCTGCCATCTCCATTTGCTGAATGGTTTCCTGCCCAATCACCGTCTGGTGCAGGCAGACATGATTCAACACGCTGCCCAACGCATATTTCGTGTTCGGCGTCTTAACCGTGTCCTCAATCGCTTCACTAATCGCAATCCCCAAGGAACCGCTACAGTCAGGATCATCCGCCAACACTTTGCGCCCGAAATCGGTGGCCAGGCTGGGACTGGGGTGAACCGTAGCCCCCCACGTATGCATCAACAACTTCCGGTACGGTTTCTGATTAAAGCTAATGCGAACCATATAGACGACGCACTCGATTCCAAACAATTGACACGCCATGGCCAGCGAGGCGCCCCATTGACCGGCCCCCGTCTCTGTGGCCAATCGCTTCACCCCGGCTTCGCGGTTGTAATAGGCTTGCGGCACGGCGGAGTTCGGCTTGTGGCTGCCAGCCGGGCTCACCCCTTCGTATTTGTAGTAGATGTGGGCCGGCGTATTCAGGGCCCGCTCCAAACGCACCGCCCGCATCAACGGCGTTGGCCGCCATAAGGTATAGATCTCGCGCACCTCTTCCGGAATCTCTACATAACGCTCTTGCGTCACTTCCTGCTCGATCAAGTTGTCCGGGAAAATCGCCCGCATATCGTCCAGCGAAGCAGGCTCCCGCGTACCGGGATGAAGCGGCGGCGGCAAGGGTTCAGGGAAATCGGCATTCAAGTTGTACCACCGCTCGGGAATAGCTTCGGCCGGCAAGGTAAATTTAATTGGCTGACTCATTTGTTCTTGATCCTTTCCTGCATTAAAATATCGACACGCGACACACCCACCCACAGCGGGCATCACTGAGGTGTGTAGTATACGCAAATCATCGGCTGAATCACGGGAATAATGAGTGAAAGTGAGACCCATAACTCGCACGCAGCCCGCCCACACTTCGAGAAGTGTGGGATCCGGACAAGACTATTTACGCTCCGTTAATAAACGGCAAAGCGGAGCCCGCCGGTCGATGCAAAGCAAGCGATTTGATTAATGCGATGCAACGAGTACCGACGGCGAGGTTGAGGCGGCGCACGGCGGCAGTGGTGATTTGGGCCAGGAGAATCTGCCCATCTGCCGGTCGAGCACGGATTAGGCTCTCCCCGCGCGGGCCGGTGTGTATGGCCTCGATGACCACGGGAATATGATTGGATACACTGATCCCCTTGGCGTCCTCAAGCGAGAGAATCACATCCCGCGCACGAATGCGAAGGCGCTGAGGGCCACTGTCCGGTTCCCCCCCGGAATCGGGAACGCGTAAGGTCATGCCATCACACTCGAACCGGCACAAACCATCCGCATCAGGCTTGGACAAAGCTCCTTCCAAGACCGATACAGGCCCTTCTTCGTCGAATAGCGGCGAATCGGGGCGTACCAGCGCATCCTGCAAGGTCTCCACCCGTTCCACCCGTCCGTCCCGCATGAACGCCACGCGGTCCGCCAGCCGCTCGACTTCATCGGGCACATGGGTGACCAATAGAATGGGGACACCCGCTTCGCGCGCGAGGCGGGAAAGAAAAGGCATAATCTCGCGTTTGGTCTGTGTGTCGAGCGCAGCCAACGGTTCGTCGAGTAGCAGCAACTGGGGGCTGCGCAGCAAGGCGCGCCCCAGAGCCACGCGCTGGCGTTGACCACCGGACAGTTGGTCCACACGCCGATCCAGCAAATCGCCAATGCCAAGCAGTTCACCAACATCCGACACATGCAGGCGCCGCAATGCCGACGGCGTGCGCTTGTATCCGTATTCCAGATTGCCTTGAACCGTGCGGTGAGGCAGCAGACTATGTTCCTGAAACACCAGCCCAATTCGGCGGCGGGCGAGCGGAATGAAAGATGCGTCGCTCTGCCAGTCCTGATCACCGAATCGCACGCAGGCGCCGCGCGGTCGCTCGAGCCCCGCAATCACACGCAGCAGCGTGGTCTTCCCGCAACCGGAACGCCCAAACAGCGCCGTCACGCCCTGCAACGGAAACCGTTCATCCACATCCAATGTGAATGCGCCATAGCTTAGACGGGCTTTGACCTCCAGGTTCATGGGCGCACGAGATCGAAACGGCGGTTGACGGTATAGACAATGAACAGAACAAGAAACGCAAAGGCGAGGAGCAACAATGAAAGCTGGTGCGCGGCGGCATAGTTCATAGCTTCGGC
>SKLK01000194.1 GCA_007123265.1 Kiritimatiellia bacterium | reverse complement strand
ATCGGATCCGGCGCTGTGAATTCAGCTAAATAGCGCATATTCGCATCTTTAGCGCCCCCCTCAATAATCAGTAGCGGCGTTGTTAACTTCTTTTTCATATCTACCCAGTCTGGTTCCAGTAGTGCTGCGCGCATTAACCGTCATCGAAATTTATATCGCCAAAAGCGGGCTTTTTTCACTTTTACAATCGCAATCCCATACAAACGAAGGACTAACAAATAATTCAATATATAGTGGTTTTTACAACCACTCGATCTATATATAGTGGTATTTAGAATAAGATGCGAATTCGTTTTTTTTCTCTTGTTGCCGTTTCGCTGCCTACCTATCCTTTCCCTTGCACAGGCAATCAGAAGCCCTAAAAAGGGCTGTTAATAACTTGTTAACGACTTTTAAAAATCTGTTCACGGGTGGTTTGTAAACGGCTGATTTGATGAGGTTAACATGCCTCATGGATAGGATAACGGCAAGAGGCTTATGCGAGGTCTCACGAGCTGATTCATGTCGTCTCATCCCTTGCCCCCCGTGGTGAAGCAGAAATGGTTTGATGGAATTTGGGGAGGACAGGCATTGGATACGAATGCGTCGACAATATGGGACGGTGCGTGTAAACGACTGAAGAGCGTACTGTCGAAGGATGTGTATGAACGCTGGATTGCAGTGATTGATGCGCAGACGGTGACGGAAGATACCTTACGACTATCGGTGGCCAATGATTTCTATCACTCCTGGTTGGTGGAAAATTATTTGTCGTTGATTGAGGATGCGGTGAAAGTGGTGACGGGGCAACCGCTTAGGATTGAGTTTTCGGTGCATCAACAGGTAATTGCAGAGCCGGAACCGGTCGCTACGAAGCCAACGCCTTCACCGGAACCCCGTAAGGCCGGCAGCAAGAAAGATCAACCATCCGCCCTGCTTAACCCGAACTATACGTTCCAATCCTTTATTATCGGCTCGTCCAACAACTTCGCCCATGCGGCCTGTTTGGCCGTGGCCCAATCACCGGCGCGTGCCTACAACCCTCTCTTCATCTACGGCGGGGTAGGTTTGGGCAAAACGCATCTGATGCAGGCCATTGGCAATCACGTGTTGACGGAAAAGCCGCGGGCGCGGGTGTGCTACATGTCCTGCGAAGCGTTTACCAACGATTACATCGACGCGATTCAAAACCGGACCCTGGTGAATTTTCGCAAGAAACACCGGCAAGCGGATTTGTTAATGATTGATGACATCCAGTTTCTGGCCGGTAAAGAACGGATGCAGGAGGAGTTCTTCCACACCTTTAACGCGTTATTCGATCAGCATAAGCAGATCATCCTGACCTGTGACCGCCCGGCCTGTGAGATCCCCGGCCTTGAGCATCGCTTGGTCTCACGCTTTGAGTGGGGCTTGGTGACGGAACTGGAACCGCCCGATGTGGAAACCCGGATCGCTATTTTGCGGAACAAGCAGGAGAGCTTGAACGTCCAGTTGCCGGACGAGATCATTCAATACATCGCCAAACGTATCCGGTCCAACATCCGTCGGTTGGAGGGGGCCCTGATTCGGGCCGCGTCGTATGCGTCGCTGACCGGTCGCGAGTTGACCCGGGAATCGCTGGAACATCTCTTGCGGGATACGCTGGATCAAGAGCAACAGGAAAAGGTGACCATCGAGCATATCCAGCGGGCCGTGGCGGATTTCTACGACATCCGGATTGCGGACATGAGCAGCAAGCGTCGGCCACACTCGATTGCGATGCCGCGTCAAGTGGCGATGTATCTGAGTCGGGAATTGACCCAACATTCCTATCCGATGATTGCTGACGCCTTTGGCAAGAACCATGCCACGGTACTGCACGCCTGCCGCCACATCTCCGGGCGAATGGATCAAGATGAAGACCTGCGAAAGGCAGTCACGACGATTCAGCAAAAGATTGGCCGCCGGTGAACAGGCTGCAGTGAATAACCTGTGAATGCTTGTGAATCATGTTGGATAACCGGAATCCATGAACAGGAAAACGGGGTTCCCGTAGCTTTGCCATGCGGTTATTCACAACGCCCAACAGTGCGATCGGCCCCGTAGAGGTAGGTATTGACGTTGCTATTGCATTTATCCACACCCCATAATAAGAAGAAGAGATCAAAAATTTTTTATATGTTCTTATTCATCTAGCATGATAAGTTGTGCGGGAGTACCGGAGGATCTGAAATGAAGTTTAAAGTGAAAAAACAGGCGGTCATTGATGGCCTGCAAAAGGTGCAATCGATTGTCAACCCGCGCACCACCCTGCCGATCTTGTCGAACATCCTCTTTCGTGTGGAGAAGGACTGCCTTTGGTTGTCGGCCACGGATCTCGAAGTGAGTGTTCGTGCGCGTGTGGAGGCGGATGTAGCCAAAGATGGCGGCGTCACCCTGCATGCCCGGCGCGCGTTCAGCATCTTCCGCGAATTAACCGGACCGGATATCGAGTTGGAAAGCGATGACCGGGAACAGGTCGAAATTCGCAGCGGTTCCTCCTACTTCAAGATGGTGGGCATCTCCGAGGACGATTTTCCGCCCTTGCCTAAGCTCGACGAAGGGGTGACCTATTCGTTGGAACAGGGGCTATTTAAAGGAATGCTGCAGAAGACGGCCTACGCGGCGTCGACCGACGAGACGCGCCAGGTATTGAATGGCGTCCTGCTCAGTTTCCGCAACGATAAGTTGACGGCCGTAGCGACGGATGGCCGGCGCCTCGCGTTGGTGGAACAGGAGATCGAGTTTCCCAGCGACGCGGATATGGATTTGATTGTGCCGTCGAAGACCATCAACGAGCTCACGCGCACCTTGGGTGAAGAAGGCACGGTGAAGGTCGTGGCCACGGACAAGCAAGTGGCGTTTGATTTTGGGGACATGTTGGTGGTTTCCCGATTGATCGAAGGTACCTACCCCAATTTCCGTCAGGTGATTCCGGCCACCAGCGAACAGCGGGTGCCGGTGGAACGGGAGGCCCTCTTGGCCGCCGTCCGACGCGCCGCGTTGATGACGACCGACCAGTCCCGGTCCGTACGCTTGAATTTTGGCAAGAATCAGTTGGAAATCCTCACCGAAACACCGGATGTTGGCGAGGCGCGCGAAACCTTGCCGATCAAGTATGCGGCCAACCCCATTTCAGTGGCGTTCAATCCCGAGTTTCTGGTTGATCCGTTGCGGACGTTGGAAAGCGACGAGATCTATATGGAAATTACCGACGAACTGAGTCCCGGCGTGATCAAAGCCGATGTGCCCTTCTTGTACGTGCTGATGCCAATGCGCGTTTCGTAAACGCGGGGCTGCACATGCGATTCATGCGGATGGTCGCCGGGAGGCGGACATCCGGTTTAGGGGACTGGAAAACACGTCCGTCGAGGACGCGTGCGATCACAATGGGAAGAAAGGCGAAGCGATGAGTTCGATACTGATCAAAAATGGATTTGTGGTCACCCTGAATGAATCCAACGAAATGTTGGAAAAGGGCAGTGTCTTTATTCAGGACGACAAGATCACCGAGGTTGGGAACTTCCCGGATTCCAAATATCAAGCCGACCGGGTGATCGACGCCCATGGCAACATTGTCATGCCGGGCTTGATCAACGCGCATCATCACCTCTATTCCACCTTTGCCCGCGGTTTTTCCCCGCCGGGCGAGCCGGCCCGGAATTTTCAAGAAATCCTCGAGCGCTTGTGGTGGAAATTGGATTTGGCCCTTGATCCGGACGATGTCTATTACTCCGCTCTGATTGCCGTAATGCATGCGGCCCGCGCCGGGTGCACGACGATTATTGATCACCATGCCTCACCGGCCTGTTCAGAAGGCAGCTTGGATTTGATCGAGAAGGCCTTCCGGGAAGTGGGGCTGAGTGGCTGCCTGTGTTACGAGGTCTCGGATCGCAACGAAAAAGGGGAAGGCATCGCGGAAAACGAGCGCTTCATTCGCAAATGCAAAGAGGCCGATGATGATCAGATCGCCGCGCTATTCGGTTTGCATGCGTTGATGACGTTGAGTACGCCGACGTTGGAAAAATCAGCGGATATTGCGCATCAACTGGGGGCCGGCTTTCATGTGCATGCCGCCGAGGCGGAGGTGGATGTGAATGTTACCTTTGAACGCTATCAACGCCGATTAATGGATCGTTTTCTGGATTTTGGTATTCCCAGCCCGCAATCGATTTTTGTTCACGGCATTCACTTTGAAGCCCGCGAAATGGATCTGTTGAAGACCACCGACTCGATTCTGGTCAATAATCCCGAGTCGAATATGAACAACGGATTAAGTGTCACGCCGATTCTCGAGATGCTTTCCCGCGGGGTGCTGGTGGGGATTGGCACAGACGGCATGTCGTCGCACATGATTTCGCAGGCGCGCGCGATGTACCTGCTCCAGCGCACCTATCGTCGTGATCCCCGGGTCGCGTTTGGCGAGGCGGCGGATATCCTACTGAACAACAACCGCAAGATTTGTGAACGGATCTTTAAGGAACCCCGCGGGCGGTTGGCCCCGGGACATCTGGCGGATGTGATCATTGCCGATTACGTGCCGTTCACGCCGTTAGCGGCAGATAATTTCTATGGACATTTGCTCTTCGGCCTGAGCTTTGCCCGCGTGGGTACAACCGTGGCCCGGGGCCGGGTGATTGTGGATAATGGACACATGGTCGATATCGACGAAGAAAAAGTCCGGGCCACCTGCGTCGAACGGGCGAAAAAGTTGTGGGCAAAGATTCACTAGACCACCAGCCCATACGACCATTAACTAGCGCGCGGGGCCCTTTCAGTGCGCGTGGGTGAGCCCTATGTTGTATGACGAGATCCTTTATGATCTGGGCTTGATCCTGATTGCCGGCGTGGTGTTTGTCTACCTGGCATCGAAAATCCGTATGCCCTCCATTGTCGCCTATCTGCTGGCGGGCCTTTTCCTTGGCCCGCTAACCGGTGCGCTATCGATATCTGAAACCCTGCATTTACTGGCCGAAGTGGGGATTGTCCTGTTGCTGTTCCTGGTCGGATTGGAATTGAGCCTCGACCGGATACGTGACGTCGGGGCGGTAGCGATCATCGCGGGGCTCGGTCAAGTGGTGTTTACCGCCGTGATCGGCTACGGCGTGTGCTGGCTACTTGGGTTTTCGCTGATGGAATCCATTTTTCTGGCCATGGGGCTCACCTTCAGCAGTACCGTAGTCGTGGTTAAACTCCTCGACCAAAAGAAGGAATTGAGTGCCTTGTATGGCCGTATCGCCGTGGGCATTTTTCTGGTCCAGGATTTGGTCGTGATCGTGGCGCTGACGTTTCTGGCGGGATTGGGGCGCAGTGGCGACGAGGTAAACTGGCAGGAGATTGGTGCCGGTCTGGGCTGGGCGTTTGGGGCGATGCTGTTGTTGCTGGCCTGTATGATGATCGCGTCCAAATGGATCCTGCCCCGGCCGTTTCAATGGGCGGCACGTCAACCGGAGATGCTGTTCATTTGGAGTTTGTGCTGGTGTTTCATTGTCGTGGCGGCGTCGTATTGGTGGAACCTTTCCATCGAAATTGGCGCGTTTCTGGCCGGCATTAGTCTGGCCCAGTTCGGCTTTAGCGATGACTTACGGCGCCGGGTCCATCCGTTGATGAACTTCTTTTTGGCCATCTTCTTTGTGTCGTTGGGGATACGCATGGAATTTGGCGCGATCGGGGTGCACCTGAACGCCGCTGTTATCCTGTCGCTGTTCGTGCTGTTGGGAAATCCGTTCATCTTCATGATCATCATCTCGCGTATGGGTTACAGCGAAAAAACCGCCTTCAAGACCAGTGTGACGGTGGCGCAAATCAGCGAATTCTCATTTATTTTCGCGGCCATGGGAGTGAGTACGGGACTGATTGGCGATTCGATTTTGGGTATCACAGCCTTTGTCGGCATGCTGACGATCGGTCTGTCGTCCTATATGATTCTTTACAGCGATCAATTGTATGCGTACTGCCGCCGCTGGGGTCTACTCAAATGGTTTCGTGCCGGGGATAAGGATCCCAAAGAAGAGGCCCCGGTAAAGGTGCGCAAGAAGCATACCCTTGTGATTGGAATGAACGCCTTGGGCAAAGAAATTGTGCGGCGATTACAAGCAGCCGGCCAAGAGACCCTGGCCATTGATGTGGATCCGGAAAAATTGGCTGGGTTACCCGGAGAAACCATGTTGGGCAATGTCGAGTTCCTGTCGGTGATGGAGGAGGCCGATTTGGCCCGAGCCAGTCTAGTGGTCAGCGCCTTGCAAATCGAAGATACCAACCACCTGATCGCCCATTACTGTCGCATGTGGAAGGTGCCCTGTGCCATTCACGCCTTTGATTTGTCGGTTATCGATGATTTAGTCGAGCTGGATGTCCCCTACTTGATGTTTCCGCGCGTTGAGGGATTACGCCATCAAAACGAACGCCTCAAAGCTCTGGGGATTTTACATGGGTAACACGATTAGAGGTGACTGGAGCGCGAATATGAGGCCGTGCCAACCATGATGGATGTAGCCCTATTGTTGGCGGTGGCGGCCTTGGCCTTCGCCGTGCGGCGGGTGACGCATATCCCGTTGATTCCCCTTTTGCTGCTGGCAGGGATCGGATTGAGTCTAAGCGATTTGGCGCTCGACCGGGATACGGCCCGACACGCGTTGGATCTGGGTTTGGCCGTGTTGGTGTTCAGTGCCGGGATGGAATTGAATCCCAAACGCTTCGGCGCACACAAGCATTGGGTCTTGGGTGTCGGGTTCGGCCAATTTTTTCTCATCGGCCTGGGTGGCGTATTGGTGACGCGGGGGTTTGGGTATTCCTGGCAGATCGCCCTCTATTTGGGATTGGCCATCAGCACCAGTTCCACCTTGATTATCGTGCGCCTGCTGAAATCGCGGCAACAAATGTTCGAGCCGTTTGGTCGTGTCGTGACGGGCACCCTATTGCTTCAGGACCTCTTGATTATCCTGATGATCGTGGCCTTGATCCGGCTACCTGACGGGGTGTGGGGGGTGGTGCAGGGATTGGGCGGCTTATCCATCCTGCTACTCATGTGTGTGGTCGGGTTGCGTTATGTGATGCCGTTTATGGTGTTACGCATGAAACTGGATCAGGAAGCCTTGGGTCTCGCCATTCTCATGGTCCTCTTCGTCTTCATGAGCGTGGCCCATCTCTTGAATCTACCGCTCATCACCGGCGCCTTTCTAGCCGGCGTGTCGCTGTCGGCCTTTCCCATCAACAGCGTTGCACGTGGCTTGATCAGCTCGATTACCAGCTTCTTCATGGCGCTGTTCTTCATCGTGTTGGGCGGACTCATTCAATTTCCCTCCGCGACCGAATGGTTGCTGGCGGGCGCCTTGACGGCACTGATCTTAGTCGGTACACCGATCATTGTAACGCTGGTGGCCTTGCGCATGGGCATGAACACCCGGTCGGCGATCGAAAGCGGGCTGCTGCTGGCGATGACCAGTGAATTCTCCTTGCTGGTCGGTTTGCAAGGATACCTGATTGGCCAACTGCCCTCGGAGATCTTCAATGTCGTCGCGGTCGTAACCGTGGTGACCATGACGGTAACCCCGTTGCTGGCGACCGACCGGTTGACCTGGTGGCTGATGCGGATCGTGCCCGGTAGCGCCCCACAGGCGGCCGGGGACTTGGCGGCCTTATCCGGCCATGTGGTGATGCTCGGGTACGGGAAAGGTAGCTCCGTGGTTTTCAAGGCACTGAAACAGGCCGGCTACGATGTGGTCATCGTCAATGACGATGCGGCGGTGGTGCGTGATTTGGTGGCGCAAGGCACGTCAGCAGTGTACGGCGATGGATCCGATCCGCGGGTACT